>NZ_CBFFRL010000130.1:0-13822 GCF_965644215.1 Phytobacter sp. V69 | reverse complement strand
CATGATAATAGGGCCTTCTGATTAGAAGGCCCTATTATCAATGATTTTTATCCTCGTGACGACACTATCTAAGTATGGGTTAGCAATATGGATAAGCTGCGCAGTATGGAGGTGTTCGTGACCGTGGCCGATTGCGGCAGTTTCACTCAGGCGGCAGGCCAACTGTCCCTGTCGGCGGTGATGGTCGGGAAATACATCAGTGCGCTGGAAGAACAGCTTGGCACACGGCTGGTGGAGCGCAATACCCGACGACAAAGCCTGACGGACGCCGGGCGTGTTTACTATGAAGAGGCGCGGCGGGTGCTGGAGCAGGTGCATATGGCCGACTCGTCCATTGAGCGCCTGCGCGATACGCCAGCCGGAACGTTACGGGTAAGCGCGCCCACCTCGTTTGGGGCCTGCGTGGTGGCACCGCTGACCGCCACCTTTCTCACTGCGCATCCGCAGGTGCGCATCGAACTGGATCTCAGCAATCGACGGGTTGATCTGGTTGATGAGGGATTCGACCTGGCGATCCGCATTGGCGGTCTGCATAACGATGACCTGGTGGCCAGGCCACTATGTTTTTATCGCATGGCGATTTGTGCTTCGCCCGACTATCTGGCGCGCTACGGTGAGCCACGTACGCTTGACGATTTACAGCATCATCGCTGCCTGTCGCACATGGTATGGAATGCCAATAACGAATGGAAATTACCGGGCACGAGCGGCGATATGAGCTGGCGGCGGGACCCGATATTTCGCTGTAATGACGGCCAGGCGCTGCGCATGGCCGCCGTTGCAGGGGCGGGATTATTGCTCCAGCCGGAGATCTTACTGAGCGACGATCTGGTGAATGGCAAGCTGGTGCCTGTGTCAACGGAATTTGCGCCGCAGCCGCGCCAGGTGTGGCTGCTCTATCGACAGCAGCGCCGTCCGTTACCCAAACTCACCCGCTTTGTTGCGTATTTACTCGAACATATCAACGCGTGGGTTGCCCCTTCCTGAGGGTAACCGCCTGCGCAATATAAGGCTCCAGCAATCGGGCGACGGCGGCGAACACCGGCACCACCACGGAGTTGCCAAACTGGCGATAGGCCTGGGTATCCGACACCGGAATGCGAAACGGTTTTTCGCCCACTTTCTCAAAGCCCATCAGGCGCGCGCATTCGCGTGGCGTTAGCCTGCGCGGGCGACGCTGCTGGTTGGCGGCGTCGCTAAAGTTGCTTTCCCCCAGCGCCTTATCCCAGCCGCGATCGACCAGAATCTCTGAGCCATCTTTATGGTAGCGGGCCGATAAGGTTCGCGCCACGCTGCCAGCATTGGTTGGGTCAACCAACCCAAAGCCAAAGCCGTTGCCTTTCGCCGCGTGTTTCTTCGCATAGTGGAAAAGGTAATCCCACAGCTTCGGCGACAGCACGTATTTCGCATCGACGGTGGGCTCCAGGAGTTCGCCGAATGTCGGTCTGCTGTGCGGGTAGAAACGGTCTATATTGCGCAGGGTAAAATCTTGCCGCAGCTGCAAATCGCGGAGGAAACCGACCAACACAATGCGTTCCCGGTGCTGGGGCAGGAAGTGTTTGCCATCGACGATCTTCGGATCGTCTTTGCCGGTCGCTTCGGCATCGGCAACGTCGTACCCCAGTTCATCCAGGGTATTCATGATCACCGTAAAGGTTTTGCCCTGATCGTGACTTTTCAGGTTTTTGACGTTCTCCAGCACGAAAATGGCCGGGCGCTTGGCTTTGATAATACGCGCGACGTCGAAAAACAACGTGCCCTGGGCTTCACATTCAAAGCCGTGGGCGCGACCGAGAGCGTTCTTTTTACTGACTCCGGCCAGGCTAAACGGCTGGCACGGGAAACCCGCCAGCAGAACGTCATGATCGGGGATCTGCTCGTCGATGTGTGCATAGGCCTGCGCGTCGGTAACGTTCGGTTTACCGCTCAGCGTGACTTCGCGGATATCCTGGTTAAAGCGATGGGCGCTGTCGTCGTTGTACCAGTTGGCTTTATAGGTACGTACCGCATTTTTGTTCCATTCGCTGGTAAAGACGCATTGCCCGCCAATGGCTTCAAAGCCGTTGCGGATGCCACCAATCCCGGCGAACAGGTCGATAAAGCGGAACTGATAATGCGGATGGTGTGCAGGCGGCGAGGGCAACATTTTATGCAGTAAGGCTTCCTCGGCGGCGGTCAGCGGCGCAGGGTTACCTTTGCCATTAACCCGCCGGTTTAATCGTTCACGACTCCATTCGTTTTGACCCAGCAAGCGTAGCTTTTCCGCGACATACTTTTGTCCGTAGATTTCCAGTACCCGGTCCAGTAATGCTTTGTCGTCTTCCCGTTGCCGTTTGTCTTCTGCTTCGGCCTGGCGCTGAAGCTCCTGCGCGATTGAATCAAATTCCGACATGACGTCTCCTTGGGTTAATGCGTGAAAATATATCACTCATTTGACCCTGAGGAGAGGATTACCTGTGCTTATTCGTGAATGTCGGGACGGTACTCAAAACCGCTTTCAGCCTGCGCGTCACTAAAGGTGCTGAGCTTGCGTTTTTTATTGAACAGCCCATTGACCAGCGAGTGCGGGAACATTTCGATGCCGTTGTTAAAATCTTCAACATTGCCGTTAAAAATGCGAATGGCGGCGCTGATGTTCTGCTGTTGCTCAGAGATCTCCGCCATCAGGCCGCGATACAAATCAGATGCTTTCAGCACCGGGTAGTTCTCAGCGACGGCATACAAACCATTCAGCAGGGTGGCGGTGCTATTGCGTGTCTCTGTCAGGGCGTTGAAATCCATGTTGCCGGAATCCAGGCGTTTCAGCGCCGAACGCAGCTCGGTAATCTGCGTCATGATGGTCGTTTCGTACTCTTTATATTCAGAGGCGATCTTCTCCAGCGCAGGCAATACGTTGTTTTTCTGCCGTTCCTGCACCACCACATCCGCCCAGGCGCGCGCCACCGCGTTCATTCTCCCCACAATGCTGTTGTAAATCACGATGGCTGCGATAATCACAACCGCCACAAATCCCACCGGTACGAGGAAATCCATTATTCATTGTCCTTTCTAAAGTTATTGTCTGAAAACACCATCAGCGTGTGGATAAAGTCCAGCGCTGCTCGTAATTCGGGAAGCAGATTTACCTCGCCGACTTCACGCATAAATCCGTCCGGCGAATTGAAATCATATTGCGGCTCACCGGAAACGACCTTGTTATTATCGAACGACATACATAACCCGGCCGTGTCGTTGAACTCGAGATTGAGCGCTTTAAAGTGGGCTGCCACTTCTTCACAGGCTAACACCACGGCGGGCTGTAGAAAGCGTGCGGCGGCCATTTCATCCCCCGCCACCACTTTAAAGAGGCGGTTAAAACGGTTTGATGACGGCTTGTAGCGCTCACCTTTAAATCCACCGATCGCTTTACCTGTGATAGCAAGCTGGCGCGCAAGGCGAAAATCCAGCGCGATGCCGTAGCGATCGTAATGATCATAGACCGTGCGGGTTTTGGTATTTCCCTTACTGTCCGTTTCGGTTTCAGTGCGGTGATCGACGTAGTGAAAGTGGTAAAACGCGTAGTCGAACGTATGGGTTTCGCCCTGATAATGCCCTTCGTAACTCTCGGTAATTTTGCGGGAATAATTACCGCGGCGGAATTCAAAATAATCGGCAAATAATCGCGATTCGAGTAAGGGCTGGTCTGAGGTTAACTCACGCAGGTGGTTATCAAATAACAATGTGCGAAGATAAAGCCGCTTTGCCAGGGAATGCACGCTGGCGCTTTTTCGCCGCATATAAAAGAGCAGCCCGGTGGTACAAAGCGCGAAGAAAATCGTAAACGGGGTCGTAGAGTGGTGCCACTGGGCATAAATTTCGTCAGCAAACAGGCCGGTGACGGCGGCAATAAGGCCGCAGATAAGGGCTAACAGCTTATAGCGGCTGTGTTTGAATTTCAGGGGGGCGCCAAAATCCTTCACCTGACCGATAGCGGCGATCAGGTCGTCTTTTGACTGTGCGGCCTCAATCTTATGGGAAATCTGCTGGAGTAACGCCGTCAATTTCTGGTCATGCGGGGTGGTAAGAATCCCACCGGATTGCGTCTGTTCTGATGTAGACATGCTGTGCCGTATATTCCTTTTGCGCCGCAAATTTTGGCGTCACGGTACATTCGTAAGAGATTGCGCCGGAGAATGCAGCGCGACCTTCGCGATATTCCAGGCTGGAACCTGACCGAGCATAGCAGTACTGAGCCGGGAGCGTATAGCCTCTGATTTAATCGGCAGCGGTGACTTTTCCTTTAGCGATAAGCGTGGCGCGACCAGGGTAATAGGTCACGCCGTTTTATTCAGGAACGGTGGGATGGGGTTAGCGTCGGGGCAGCGACACCCACTTGTAGCCCAACAGCATGGTGCTCAGGACGATGGTGGCCGTCGCGCCGATATGCATCAGAAAATCCAGCGCACTGACATGGGTTGGGTGGCACAGGGCGAGTAATGTCAGCGCCATGCAGGCAACGCCCGCTCCGGCTGCCGCGAGGCTGCGGGCGGGAAATAACGAGCGGGTGCGGCGCAGATAACCAATCACAATCGCTATCATCGGCACACTTACCACCACCATAAACATATAGCAGTTGGTTCCCACCTCGCTGCCTTCCACCGGGAGGCGGTGATGCAGATGCATATTGCCGAGCGCAATGGCCAGCCAAAGGCTCACCAGCGGCGCAAACCATTTCCAGCTCAGGGATTTCTGCCCGGCAATGCTCATCAGAAAAGCATTGCGGATAGCCAGCGTGCCGGTAAAAAAGGTCAGACACAGCTGGAAAACAACCCAGGCTGCACCCGTATCGGTCCAGTCGGTAAAGGTTCTGTGCACCAGTAAACTGGCCAGCGCACCGCAGGGCAACGCCATAAGCACCCACGCCATCACGCGCCATCCCGACTGCCACGGCCGTTTTACCGGTGCGATCGTACGACTTAACTGCTCAATAAAAAGATCATGATCGGCCATGATGTGCTCCTAACCGACGAAGGTTACTTAATGCGCGATGCAGCAGGGACTTAACGGCTGCCACCGTTAGGTTGTTGCGTGTCGCGGTTTCCGACAGACTCATTTCGCGCAGATGAACGTGTTCAACTACCTGCCGCTGGCGCGCCGGAAGCTGGTTTAGCAGCACGGCGAGCTCTTCTTGTGATTGCTGCTCCACGCTGGCGACCAGATAACGTTCATCGATCGCGTACTCCGGTGCGTCGCTGTCGTCCTGCTCGCGCTGGTGGTGGCGGCCACGACGGCGCAGGGCATCAACCGCACGGGCGTGGGCAATGGCCATCAACCATGGCAAAAAAGGGGAGGCGGGATCGTAGGTATGACGTACCCTGTGCACGGTAAGCAGCACATCCTGAATCACATCTTCAACCAGCACGTCATCGTCTACCTGCTTACGTACCAGCGAGCGGATAACCGGCACCAGCGCTTTGAGCAACTGCGTGTAGGCCGCCTGATCGCCTGCCTGGGCAAGCGCCATCAGCTGCGGCCATTGCTCACGTGTCGCCTCACATTTTTCCATATCCCGCCTTATTTACGGCTTCATGTCTTTTTCCCGCTGGCCTGCGTCAGAGCGTTAACCACAATCGACGGGGTGAGCACCTGCGGTAAAATTTTCGGTGCGCTGCCGTCTGCTGGATAGACCACATACATCGGCAGGCTGCCCTGGCCGAGGGCGTTCATCGTGTCATCGATGTCGGCATTAAATTTGGTCGAATCAGCCACCATATAGAGCGTACCCGTCTGCGCCAGCGCCTCTTTCACTGCCTGCGTGGACAGCGATGTTTTCTCATTTACCTGGCAGGTGATGCACCAGGAGGCGGTGAAGTTAACGAAAATGGCTTTGCCGTGACCCCGGTTGTCCGCCACGTTTTGCGGCGACCATTTTACCTCTTCGACGTGTGCGGCTGCCTGCAAAGGGGCACCGTTTTTGATAACCGACGGCAGCGGAACCACGACCGCCAGAATCAGCGCGGCGGTGACCGCAAACAGCGCAAAATGCCGCTTACCGGCAAAACGCCGCTGCTGCGCCATGCCGTAGAGCCAGGCGGCGAAACTCAGCACCACGGCGGCGGCCAGAATCGCAGCGAGTGCGGTGGTGCCTGCCTGCTGCGCCAGTACCCACACCAGCCAGCCGAAGGCGCCGAACATCGGAAACGCCAGGCCACGCTTAAGCGTATTCATCCAGGCACCGGGGCGCGGCAGCCATTTTCCCAGCGCCGGGAAGAGGGAAATCAGACTGAACGGCGCGGCAAAACCGAGTGCGAGGGCAAAGAAGATAACCAGCGCCACCGCCGGCGGTTGCACCAGCGCATAGCCAATCGCGCCCGCCATAAATGGGGCCGCGCAGGGGGTCGCCACAATGATCGACAGCGCCCCGGTCAGCGCCGCGCGGACAAACGCACCGCGCTCAACGTTGATCTCTCCGGCGCGCTGCATCGACAGGCCCACTTCAAACACACCGAGTAAATTCAGCGCGGCGCCCAGAATAACCAGCGCGAGGAAGGCAATCACCAGCGGTGACTGGAGCTGAAAGCCCCAGCCAACGGCGGTCCCGCCCGCGCGCAGGGCCAGTAAAATACCCGCCAGGATCAGCATGGTGACGATCGTGCCGAGTAAGAAGCCAAGCCCTTCTTTACGGGTCTGCGCCGTGCTGTGCGAATGACGAACCAACCCCAGCGCCTTTAGCGAGATTATCGGGAAAACGCAGGGCATAAAATTGAGGATAATGCCGCCTGCGAAGGCGGCCAGCATTACGGTTAACATAGTGATTCCCTGATGGCTAATGGGGGGGATGTCCGCACTTTTACGAATGCGAATTCGCGTACTGTTTCACCGCTTCCATCGTTTTCTGAATATGGGTCTCAGGGTTTCTGTCAGTGTAGCTCAGCAGGATCTTACCGTCCGGTGCGATAACGTAAGAGGTACGGTCAGAAAGGGTTTTGCCGTTCATCTGCATCAGCGTCTGGTATTCCGCTGCCACTTTCGCACCCGGGTCCGCCGTCACGGTGAACTTATCGCGGCACTCCAGTTTAGAAAACTCATCCACCTGGTCCACGTTGCCTGCGGTCACGCCGACCACGGTCGCACCCAGTTTTTTGAAATCATCCGTAGCTTCGGCAAAGGCGTGGGCTTCGATGGTGCAGCCTTTACTGAATGCCGCCGGGAAAAAGTAGAGCACGACCGGGCCTTTTTGCAGCTCTTGTTTCAGCGAGAACGTCAGAGGCTTGCCAGCCAGTGCGCCCTGTAGTTGAAAGTCGGGGGCCTGCGCGCCGGTGGGAAGGGCGGCCTCGGCGCTGAACATCGGCATTGAGACGCTAAGCAGTGCGGCAGAGGTGAGGCTCA
Organism: Phytobacter sp. V69; assembly: GCF_965644215.1. Taxonomy (NCBI): domain Bacteria; kingdom Pseudomonadati; phylum Pseudomonadota; class Gammaproteobacteria; order Enterobacterales; family Enterobacteriaceae; genus Phytobacter; species Phytobacter sp. V69. Next base: position 6,454 of record NZ_CBFFRL010000130.1, on the reverse strand, counting down.
AAAAGAGTTTTTTCATCGGGGTCATGTTGCGCTCCACGGGGTAAAGGAATTTAACGCTCATAAAACAGTTCGCTGGACGTGGTGGGAAAGTTTCGCCGGATGCGAAAAAAATTCTGCCGGGTGTGAAAAAAAACGGTTAATCATCGCTTGCGCTTCCCCTAAGGCAAATTTCAGTGAAAATCACACAGCGTATTTTTGTTAAATGCGAATGATCTTGATAATCATTATTATTAATACATATAATTCTGTTCAATCTTGCATCGACAAGAATGCCTGCTATTAAAAAAACAAAAACGGATATTTATGTTTAATACGGAAAAATTTCTACAGTCTCTGGTTCTGGGATGCGCGCTTGCACTTAGCGCCTGTCAAAATCCGGCGTCGACGACCTCGTCGGTTAGCACCATCACCGTACCGGAATGCTCCTGCATTCGGGATGCGGCAACCGGTAAAGTACTAACGCCCGCGCAACTGCTCTCCACGTTAAGTAAAGCACCAATCGTGATTGTGGGTGAGGAGCACACCAATGTGCAGCATCACCTGATTGAACAATGGCTGCTGCAAAATCTGCCAAAGGCGCGCCCGCAGGGGAGCGTACTGATGGAGATGGTGGATATCAGCCAACAGGCCTCGGTTGACCGGGTGAAAGCGACGATGCGTTCCGGGTCTGTCGTTAGCGAGTCGCGCGTTCAGGAGGCGATCCGCTGGAATGCGGGCTGGCCATGGCCGCTCTATAGCGATGTGGTCATGACCGCGCTGGAGGGGCACTATCCGCTGATCGCCGCCAATATTAGCCGTGCACAGGTCAACGAACTCTATAACACACCCACTTTCCCGGCTGGCGCACAGTCAGCAAACCCGCAGGTGCATAAAGCGCTGTCGGCCATTATCTATCTGATGCATGACGGAAAAATCGAAGGCGAGCAACTGACGGCGATGATGGCCATTCAGCAACAGCGCGATCGTTTTATGGCTGAGCAATTAATGAAAGCCCCGCGCCCGGCATTGCTGATTGCCGGTGGCTATCACGCTACTAAAGATATCGGCGTTCCGCTGCATCTTGCCGATCTGCAGGCAGACAAACCGGTTGTGTTGATGCTCACCACCGAAAAAACCGCGCTGACCATCAAGCAGGCGGATTACATCTGGTCTGTGCCGGTCGAGGAGTGAGTCGCAGCATGAATGCCCACTTTTCCTTACCGCGCGCCTCCTGGACTGGGGGCGGCATTGCCAGCGTCTTTTTCCATGTGGCGCTGGCGCTGCCTTTTGTGCTCCATTTTGCGAATAATCATACTGAGGCAACGCCCGCCGCGGTGATGATGACGTATTCGCCAGAGTTTGAAGTCTCACTGCTGCGGCCCGATTTACCACCCGGCGTCAGCCAGCAGCGCAAAGTGGAGGCGATGACCGAAGAAGAGCGCTCCCACGAGAAAGAGGTGCCGAAACTACTGCAACAAGACGATGCGCTACTGAGCGTGGCGGCGAAGCTGGAACAGAAGACCAAAAAGAAAACGGAGATAAAGAAAAAATCCCGGCGGGAGCAGAAGGAAGAGAAAGGGAACTCCACCACCACGAGCCTGGCGGCACCGCCGGTTCAGACGGTGCAAACCCAGCGCAACGCCGCGCCGCTTGATACGGATTCCACCCTTGTCAGCAACAGCAAAATAAGCTGGGAGTCGCTGGTGAAAGGGAAAATCAACAAAATGCGTAATTACCCGGAAGATGCGCGACGTCGCAACCGTACGGGGACGGCCATTATTGCCTTTAGCGTCGATGCGCACGGCGAAATTCTGAGTTCACAGCTTGTGAGCTCCTCCGGAACGCTTTCGCTGGATAAGGCCGCGCTCACCGCCGTACAAAACTCGCGCCCGCTGCCGCCACCGCCAAAAGAGATACTGAGAAACGGTATTCAAAAGGTGACGCTGCCGGTGGAGTTTGGCCTGCTGAAAATATAATAAATTAACCGCGTAGTTATTCCGGGTAATACCGGCGCGGTGTATTTGTCTTAATGACAAAGTGTCTTTATTCCTGACCAGACAAGAAGCGGGCCGCTTATTGAAGCGAGATCCGCCATGAAATTATCAGGTTTTTATTATGGGTATGTTGCTGTCGTTCTTGAAAAAGCGCGACCGGCAATGCTGCCTATTTTTGTGTTTTGAAAATAAAAAAATAGGATTTGATTATGGAAAAATCGCAAATGGTCAAGGGGCTCCTGACCGGGCTTCTTATTGTCCACGGTCATGCTTTTGCGGCAGAAGGTGAAGGGGAATCGGTCTTTTCTCCTCTGACGGTTACCGATAATCCGCTGGCGAATAAAAATCAGGTGGGTTCCTCTGAGGAGACCTTTATTCGTCCGGGGGCTTATAGCTCGCGTACGCTGAATAAGAATCTGCAAAGTCTGGATGCGTCATTACGCAGCATGGCGGGTACCTATACGCAAATTGATCCCCTGCAAGGATCGGTCAGTGTGAATATCCGCGGCATGAACGGGCTGGGGCGCGTGAATACCATGGTCGACGGGGTAACACAGACCTACTTCGGCATGGCACCGGCCAACTACCACGGCGGAGCAAACACGGCGGCGGGCGTCCCGCTCGATCCCAATTTCCTGGCCGAAGTGGATGTGACGCGCGGCAGCAGCGCCGGTTCGCAGGGGGTTAACGCGCTGGCGGGGAGCGCCAACATGCGCACCATCGGCATTGATGACGTACTCAAAGAGGGGCGGCAGACGGGAGTACTGTCGCGATTCTCCGTTGGGGATAACGGGCTGGGACGGACCGGGATGGTGGCCGTTGCAGGTAAGACTGACACCTGGGAAAACGGCGGCGGCATCGGGGCGCTGGTCGGGATCAGTGGTACCCGAACCTATGCGACTTACAAAAATGGCAGCGGGCGCAGCAGTAAGGACTTTATTGGAGAAGACAATAACTATCTGCGCCAGGAGCCGAAATCCCAGCTTTATAAGGTGAACTTTAATCCGGATCAGTTTAATAAACTGGAGCTTTCCGGGCGTAATTACCGTAACACCTTTACCCGCCGCGATATCTCCAGTGACGATTACTACCTGCGCTATCACTATGCACCGCTCAATGAGCTGGTGGAATTTAATTTGCTGGCCAGTACCAGTCGTGGCAACCAGAGTTATAAGCCGGAATCGCTCTATAACTACAGCAATTCGTCGCTGACCAATAAATCTAACGCTATCGATATGAGTAATACCAGCCGCTTTAAACTGGCCGACGATCTCGATGCGACATTCCTGTTTGGCGGCAAATTAATGGATACCCGTTATTCCCGCAGTTTTATTCAGGATAATGAGACGGACCGCAATGCCTTCGCCCCGGCCGGGAAACAAAAAATATCGTCGTTATATACCGGCCTGACGCTGAATAAAGATATTTATGAGCTGGATCTGAACCTCAATTACACCCGCAGCCAGGTGCAGGGGCACAAACCCGCCTGTGCCGACAACGAGAAGTGTTTCCCGCAGGGAGAGACCACGCTTCATCTCAAGGACAATGCCTTTAACCCGTCCGCCACCTTTTCCGCGCAGGTTACGCCCTGGCTGCAGCCGTTTGTCAGTTGGAGTCGCTCTTCCCGTGCGCCGAACGTGCAGGAAGTGTTTTTCTCTAATGAAGGTGGGGTGACGATGAACCCGTTCCTCAAACCAGAGAAAGCCGAGACCTGGGAGGCTGGTTTCAACGTGAACCAGAAAGGGTTGCTGAGCGAGCAGGATAACTTCCATCTCAAGGCGCTGGCGTATCAGTCGCGCATCAAAGATTACATCACCAGCGAATCTTTCATGCTCTGCTACGACGGCTCACTGTGTAAGGATTTGGACAATTCGCAGAGCGGTTTTAACGCTAACGTTTATCTCAACACTACCTCACCGGTGACAACGAAGGGCTACGAGATTGAAGCCGGATACGACATCGGTTTCGCCTACGTGAATCTGAGCTGGAGCAAGCAACACACCGATCAGCCGACCTCTATCGCCAGCACGGTCTACAGCTTTGCCTACAGCGATCTGAGCGATCTGCCGGACAGCTACGCCACGTTAGACGTGGGGGGACGCCTGTTTGATCAGAAGCTGACGGTAGGCAGTCTGGTGAAATTCACCGGTAAATCTAAACGCCTGAGCACCGAGGGGATCAGCACCGACACCAATAGCGTGCCGAAAGAGAGCATGCCGGATATTCCGACCATTATCGATCTCTACAGCAGCTATCAGGTGACCGACAACGTGCTGCTGCGCCTGAGCGTGCAGAACGTGACCAACCGTGACTATGCCGAAGCCCTTAACCGTATGAACCAGAGTCTCGACTATGCCAAAGAGGGCGCGTCGGTAAACACCACGGCACGCGGCCGCACCTGGGTCTTCGGCGGGGAAATTCAGTTCTAAGCCAGTTTCTATTTTCGGGATGCCTTGTCGTGCGGGCATCTCGCGACATTCACTCTTTTATCAGGAATCACACCATGAAGGGCTTCACACTTTCTACCGCCTGTTTGCTTATGGCCAGCCTCTTACCCTCGATGGCGTTAGCTATCGATCCGCCACAGCGGGAAGCCTCGCGTTTCGCGCTGAAAACCAATTATCTCGACAATGCGGACGAGGGGATTTATGAACTCGCTTATGACAATGCAAACAATACGGTGTTTGCCGCGGCAACCGACCGGGTTAACCGCGAGGCCAATAAAGGCTATCTGTATGCCTTTGACCCGGCTTCGCTGAAAATTGAACGCCGCCTGGATATGCCTTACCGGGCGTTTTCGCTGGCGATGAACCAGGATAAACATCAGCTCTATATCGGCCATACGCAGTCGGCCTCTTTGCGCATTAGCCTGCTCGATACGGCAAGCGGCACCCTGAGCAAAACCAGCGAAAAGTTAAGCTTCAATGCAGTCAATGCCGCCGATTCGCGCTTCGAACACCTGCGCCATATGGTCTATAGCCCGGCTGCTAATACGCTGTTTGTCAGCTACAGCAATATGTTGAAAACAGAGCAGGGTATGAAGCCGCTGCATAAATTGCTGATGCTCGACGGCACGACGCTTGCCTTAAAAGGAGAAGTGAAAGACGCCTATAAAGGCACGGCCTATGGCCTGACGATGGATGAGAAGACGCAAAATATCTATGTGGGCGGGAAAGACTACGTCAACGAGATCGACGCGAAAAAACAGAGCCTGCTGCGTACGATTAGCTTAAAAAATCCTCAGCCGCAGATAACCAGCGTGCAGAATCTGGCGGTGGATTCAGCTTCAAACCGCATCTTCGTGGTGGTTTTCGATCATGAGGAGCGTGCGGGCACCCATGACGGGTTATATATTTTCGACCTGCGCGACGGCAAGCAGCTTGGCTATGTGCACACCGGGGCCGGAACCAACGCGGTGAAATACAACCCGAAATATAACGAGCTGTATGTCACCAACTTTACCAGCGGCACCATTAGCGTGGTGGATGCGACGAAATATACCGTGACCCGTGAATTCCAGATGCCGGTTTACCCGAATCAGATGGTGCTGTCGCCGGATATGGACACGCTGTATGTCGGCATTAAAGAAGGCTTCAACCGCGACTGGGATCCGGAGGTCTTTGTGGAAGGGGCGAAAGAGCGGATTTTAAGTATTAAGCTTAACAAATCCTGATCGACTCATTCCCCGCGTGATGGTCTGTCATCACGCGGGTTATTTCACGGTAAACTTCCGGTCACCGGGATTTTATTAAGCTGATAAATCAGTTCGGCCATCGTTTTGGCTTCCATTTTGTCCATTACCTTTGAGCGGTGAACTTCGACGGTGCGCAGAGCGATATTCATCCGCAGCGCAATGTCCTTATTCATCATCCCGGAAACAATATACTGCGCGACGTTTTTCTCTTTTGGCGTGAGTCGCTGAAAACGACGTTGCAGGCTGTAGGTCTCGTTAAGGGTTTTGGTGTGTTCATAACCGGCAAAGATGGCCGCTTTTAATGCCTCGGCGGCGACCGGTTTTTGCAGGAAATTCACCGCGCCAAGCTGCATCTCTTTTACGGCCATCGGAATGTCGCCGTGCCCGGTTAAAAAGATGACCGCCAGCGTGCTGTTTTTTTCGCGCATGGCCTGAAACAATTCACGTCCATCCATTCCCGGCATGCGCATATCCAGCAGCGCAATTCCCTGCTCGTAAAGCGGTGCGTTTTGCAGAAAATCCTCGCTGCGATTCCAGCTGCGTACGCAATAACCCATGCACTCGAGTAAAAACGCGCACGAATTGGTCACTGCCAGGTCGTCATCCACCAAATGAATCATTCTTCTCGTCCGTTATTTCTGCATCCTCAGGAAAGCTGAGCGTCACCAGTAAACCACGCCGGTTAGTTGGCGCGTTGTGATTCACCACGCTAGGCTGTGTCCCTTAATTGCATAACCTCTTGTAAAACAATCGGATGCAACCCAGCTTGACCATTGAAAGATAATTC
>NZ_CBFFRL010000129.1:0-13940 GCF_965644215.1 Phytobacter sp. V69 | reverse complement strand
GCCATTGATAGCGCCCGTTGGGTATTCATTGGTTTTGGTAAATTCCGGTGTAACTTTGGTCGGTGTCACCGGACGTACAGCCCGCTTCGGCGGGTTTTACGATTCGTGCGCCATCTGGTCGTGCTCGGCGCATCGCTTTGAGCAATAGTCGTTTTCTTTGCGCGCCAGCTGGGCGCCGTGGCGATACAGAAGAGTGGCTTTGACGGCCATCCCGGCTTCAACTTCTTTGCGGCAGTACGCGCATTTGATTTTCACGTATACACCTCTCACAAATCCGCTGGATATCCAGCGGGCTGTTCACCAGCGCGGACAATTTGCTCAATCTCATTGCTCAATCTCAAAGCACTCGCCCGCCACTTGTTGCTCGACGGCGGCGGCTTCGCATTGCTGCTGGCTCTCATACACGCCCAGAACAACATCCTGAAAATCACCGTTGGTCATGCCGACTGTCAGCACTAAAGCGAAGAGGGTATTCATTGGGGCGCTCCTGTTGCCTGGTGGTATTCCTGCACAGCCTGAGACCACATCAGGTCATCGCCGAGAAAGCGGGCAATGACGATTTTATTTTGCGCCGCACGGACCTTATTCAGGTCGACAGGGCCAGGCTCAACAACATGGCTCAGTCCTGCGATAACCATCTGGTTGCGATTAAGAACGAGCGATTCGCGAGGGTGCTCTACTGACGTCAGGCGCCACAGCGTACCGTTGGCGATCGGCGTGACTTTGTACTGCTGATTGTTGTGCGTTACTTCCATCTCATCTCCCCGGTCTTTCCCGGCGTCAGAACTTTTTCACTGAGTAATCACTGTGCAGTGATTGTCTGGTGGGCTTCGCTGGTGGTGCCAGATGCTTATCTTCTGGTTGTCCCGGTGGACTGCAATTCACCACCGCGAAGCCCGTTTGTTTGGATGGAGTAAATTTAGCTCAATGCTAAATCTGTATCAATAGCATAATGCTAAATTAAAAGGAGAATATATTTAGCATATTGATTTATAAGTGATTATTTTTTACTGGAGGATTTTGATTTGACGTAAAAAAGCCCGCTAGATGGCGGGCTTTAGTTTGGGGTGATGGTGATTATGGGATATTGAGAATTTTTGCGTCTACAACCACGCCGATAATTATGCAGTTACCGTTAATTTCAATCATCGGGTATTGCGGGTTGAGCGGTTTGAGGAATCGTCTTCCTGCATCAACAACGAGCTTTTTAAAAGTAGCTTCATTGTCACCTTCAAGTTTCGCCACAACGAGTTTTCCATTGATCGCCTCAACCTTGGGGTCAATGAGTATCGCTGCGCCTTCTGGGATGCTCAGACCAACAGGAGACGTCATAGAGTCGCCTCTTACATCAAGCCAGAAGGAATCCTCTGAACAATCTACGGTAGTATCGTACCAGCGCTCTACTGCCTTTCTGTGATACGGTTCGATAGCTTCCATCCACTGACCGGCGCTAACCCAACTGATAACAGGGTAGCTTCCTCGAGTCTCGATAATCCCACGATAAGACACATTTGGCTCGTTGACTTGATTGTGCAGCACATCCATCCAACCGGAAGGTAGATTGAATGCGCCCTCAATTTTACGCGCCATTTTGTCGCCAATATTCCGGTTTGGATTATCTCCAGTGAGCTGGCTTAAGGTTGCAGGGCTTGTATCTACGGCCTCAGCAAATTGCGCCTTCGTCATGCCTGATTCCTGCCGCTTCTGTTCGATAAGCGATTCCAGATTGGCTTTTCTGATCTCTTTATTTTCCATACCAGCATACTGGCTTTTTTTAGCAGAATGATAAATATGCAAATTGCTAAATATGCCTTGCGTGATATTTAGCATAAAGCTAAACTCCATTCGTTAATCGTAATCGGAGAAACACATGTCAAACGAACTTCTTCGTTGGCGTAAGGGTGCTACAGGGGCCGAATGGTCGATGCTGGCTACTCTCGCCAATACCACGACTGGCTATCTCGATCAGATCGCATACGGGAATCGACGCGCTTCTCCCGAAAAAGCGAAAGCCATCGAGGATGCCTCTCAAAACTTCAACAACCAGCCGCCCATCAAGAAGGAAAGCCTGGTATTTGCTGAATCCAAGAATTCGGCGGCCTAAACACGCAACGGAGTATCACCAATGGAGAACTCAATATCACGCAAGTTAGAACCGCCGATTCTCAATCGTCTTGAGATTGAGAGTATTTTGCTCAACCGACTGGCGTCAGTGGGGCAAAAAAACTACGCCGAGCGCATCGGTGTCAGTGAGTCAGCAGTAAGCAAGCGCAAGGCTGACAGTCATTTTTCTGAAATGGCCCGCGAAATTTCAGCCCTGGAGTTGCAGGTGGTTCCGCCTGAGGCGGTGGTGGTATCGCGCGATTACCTGAAATCGGTCGAAACACTGGCTGATATAGGTTTGCGCGCAGAACGATGCAGGCCTGGCCCGCTGGGGTGGGACTGATGAACCACATCGAGTTTATCGAAAAACACGTTCGCGCCGAGCTTCTCAAGCTGGGATTTACGGTTTCGGTGGCTCAGGGGGGGGCATACCAGGCAGTGGACTTATTCAAACGTATGAGTCAGGCCAGTCAAAAGGGGAAGATTTTCGATGATGTTTTACGACACGCCCGTTTGTGGGCAGAGAAACAGACCAGTACAGCCGAACGCCGAGAAGCAAAACGCGCGGTTAAGAAGGGCGGTAATCAGGCTGGTTTGTTCTGAAAGGGTGAAGACCGGACTGCTCGAACAGTGCCGGCCTTCGGGTGCAAATGCAGTGAACAGTTGCGAGATCATTATGACAAACAGTTTTCTAAAACACCAGGCGCGGGAGTCATAACCATGTCGAACGTCGCCTATGCCAATTTTGCGGCGGATTCCGCCGCCAGGAGCAACCGGATGGAGAACCAGAAAACCGGATTCATCCCGTTGTACCGGAGCGTGCTTAAGCAACCCTGGTCGAAAGATGTTTTTCTGCGCACGCTGTGGGACAACCTTCTGCTGAACGCCGCGCGCCAGCCGTACACAGCGAACTTTAAAGGGCGTCAGTGGCCGCTGCAAACCGGGCAACTGGTAACCACATCAGCAGATTTAGGGCTGAGTTTATGCGACCGTAATGGAGAGCCAACGAGTCGCCATGCAGTAGAGAGAATGCTCTCCGTTTTCGTGAAAGAGGGGATGATTTCCACCGCCGGAGAGAAGCGAAAAGGCACTGTGATCACCATCAGAAATTATGCTGAATATGCTCAAAAAACGGACGATTTACCCGCGCATTACCCCGCGCATATCGCCGAGCCTAAGCCCGCGCATGACGAAGCCAGTGATGGCGCGGCTTCGAACGGTGATGCCGCGCATTACCCCGCACTTAAGGCCGCGCAATTCCCCGCGCATCATGAACAACAAGGTAATAACAACAATAAAAACATTAAAAGATCTTCGTCTGAGAATTCTGACGAATTCACCGACGAGAAGCTGAAAAAGTTTTTATCTGCTCACCCCGAAGCGGTGATCTACACACCCTCCGGAGCCAGGTGGGGTTCAGCAGACGATTTGGTTGCTGCTGAGTGGATTGCTGTTCGCGTGAAGAAAATCAACCCGACCTGCAAAGAACCTGACATGAAGTCCTGGGCGAACACCATTCGCCTGATCCGCCAGATTGACGGCCGCACCCACCAGGAGATTTGCTCCCTGTACGACTGGGCCAGCAAAGACAGTTTCTGGCACAAAAACATCATGTGCCCGGCAAGCCTGCGTAAGCAGTGGGATCGCCTGACGGTTGAACGTGCTGCTCCTCCTGCATCTCCTGCGGGAAAACAAAATATCGACTTCAACAACACCGACTGGATTAACGGGGTGCTCGATGAAAACTCTCTCTAAACAGATTCAAAACCTCGATCGCGAAAACTTCCGCCGCGTTGCCCATGGTCTGCCGGAAGTGCAGGACGCATGCGAACCGACTCGCCAGGCTCAGCAGGTGGCCGAAGTATTCAACGGTTTGTTTGCGCAGCTGCGTGCCGCGTTCCCTGCAGCTATCGCCAGTTTCCACACGCAGGATGAATTCGACGAGTTCCGCCGCCAGTGGCTTCTGGCATTCCGTGAAAACGGCATCACCACCATGGACCAGGTTGCTGCCGGAATGCGCGTGGCACGCCAGCAGGCAAAACCGTTCCTGCCATCACCGGGGCAGTTTATCACCTGGTGCCGCGCCGAAGAGAGCGCCGCCATCGGTTTGCCGGACACTTCTGGACTTGTCGACCTGGTTTATCAGTACAGCCGCACGCGCGGTCAGTACCCGGATGCCGAATCCTACCCGTGGCCGAATCACGCAACCTACTGGATGGTCACCACGCTGTACCAGGTGATGCGCTCTGCCGGGCTGAGCGATGCCGAACTGCGCCGCCGGGCCGGTGAAGAACTGGCGAAGATGGTCAGGCGTATTCGCAATGGCGAACAAATTCCAGCCCCTGTGGCGCGTTTGCCTGTGCTGGGTAGCAAACCCCTGACGCGCGAACAGAACGCAGCACGCATTGCAGAAATTCGGGCGAAGTTTGGTTTCAAAGGGGAAGGGCATGACTGACGCCATGGAGAAATACGCGTGAGAGAAATCATTCCCAAATTTACGGCTTATGCGTACGAAGGAATATTTCGCCCAGTGCCGGATCCCATTCATCGTCATGCAGATGTTCAAATTCAATCTGTGTCACCAGTAAAATTTGATTTGAAAGAAACTCCTGAGCGGACTCAGGGAGGTTGTCAAGGGTTAGTTCATCCTGAATGACAAACAGAGAATCACTTAGCGACAAGTTTCTTATAGTTGGCAAAGGCCATTTGTATTTGAGAAGTATTACATGATGAAGAGCGCTTCTACCTTTCAGCGGGAACACATTTGCGCCGTATTGTTCTCTGTGTTGATGCAGAAAAACCTCAAGGATGAAAAGTTGCGCAGTCCTGTGGATGATCATCATATCGGCATTGTTCCTGACTAAGGAAGTATATTGAACACCGTGAACTTTACTGACGTGATTTTTGATGAGATTCCAGAGTTCGGAATATGCAACAGACATGTCGAACCTCCTTCGGACCTTATGTGTAGGAGTGGATTATTAAGAATAGAACGAGGTGAAGGTAAGAACTCATGGGTAGATCAAAAATTTTCCGATAACGACAGCTTACAAACGGACAAAATGCTGATGATTAATATCAGTGAACTGTCACAGAGTGTCAGAATAGGAATATGCTGTATTGCTCAACTTGTAAGCATGTAGCACTGATGATGGTGCATTGTTAAATTTAAGGGGGTGTTATGGCAAGATTTTTCGTTAATGCTATTGTTGTTCACTCATCCGGTAATCTGAAAGGTGTTGTCGAAAATATTCTAGAACCAGATACCGATTATGCACGCGCATGCGTCAGGTGGGATGACGGCACTTTTTCCACGCATTCCGAGAAGGAACTCAGGTGGGCAGCTCCTGAGCGTCCAGCCCTGCACAAGAAACTTTCGTGACAGCCATCTGGATGGTGGGAGTCGGGTCTTAAACAGCGTAGATATTCAGGGAATGTTGTCCTTCATCCGCCTTGTTGTGAGAAAACGTGGCGACACTGAACTTCTGATACAGCAAATGCAGGAGCAGATGCTGCATAAGGTTTACGAAAATGACATCATTGCGCTGGTTAACCGTAACTGACGTTCCTTTCGGGCAGTTGTCCCGATAGTGATATATAATCCCCTCTACATCAGAGGGGATTTTCATATGTCGAAATACAACATTGCAGCCCAAAGTCCGGAAGAACAGGAAAAAATCAACGTTGACCTTGCGGCTTCGGCCGTAGCATACAAAGAGCGCCTCAATATTCCTGTTATAGCTGAAATGGTGACGAGAGAACAACCCGAGCACTTGCGTGAGTATTTCATGGAAAGAGTGCGATTTTACCGGGAGCTAAGCATTGAACTACCAAAAGCCTCCGATCCTCGCTACATCGAAATGGCCGAACAAATTACCAAAAAATAGTCTGCGCGCATTTTGATTTTTGAAGGATACCTGTTCATAATACCGGTGTCAGCCTGAACAACTGACACCTGAGTAATCACTGTGCCACGGGGAAATACCGATGGCGCAGACGTTGTACCTTGAAAAAAGCTATCAAAACGTCCTGATTCCGGCTGAAACCTGAACCAGCGATTTTTTGCAACTATTGCCAGTTGGTCAGATGCTTTCTGGTGATTTCCGCAAGCCGCGCAATTACGCCTTTCATAAAAAGTTCTTCAAACTTCTGACGCTCGGGTATCACTACTGGACCCCGACTGGTGGCCTCATTGAGGGATCCGAACGTGCGTTGATTGCCGGTTACATAGACTTCCTGTCTGCAAACCCATCACAGCGCGATGCCCTGCATAACGCCGCCGACATGTATCTGAACACTGTCGGTCTGGTGCGTTCCCGCGACACCGTCCTACTCAAACACTTCGAGTCATTCCGGGAGTGGGCCACCATTCAGGCCGGATTCTATGACGAGTACACAATGCCGGACGGCTCCCGCCGGAAAATAGCCAAATCAATCTCGTTCGCCAGCATGGATGATGCCCAGTTTAACGGCGTTTATCAGTCGGTGCTGAACGTTCTCTGGAATTACATTCTGTGCCGCAAATTCCACTCAGCTAACGACGCTGAGAACGCCGCTGCGCAGCTGATGAGCTACGCGGGGTGAGCATGGCAAACCTTCGTAAAGCAGCACGTGGGCGCGAATGCCAGGTAAGAATTCCGGGTGTCTGTAACGGCAACCCTGAAACTTCCGTTCTGGCGCACATCCGCCTGGCAGGGTTATGCGGAACCGGCATTAAGCCGCCTGACCTCATCGCAACAATCGCATGCTCAGCCTGTCACGACGAAATCGACCGCCGTACGCACCTTGTTGATGCGGAGTGCGCGAAAGAGTGTGCGCTGGAGGGAATGGCCCGAACTCAGGTTATCTGGCTCAAAGAGGGGATCGTGAAAGCATGACTACCGAAACCGAGAAAGAGCTTGGCAATGTCGTTGTATTTCCCACTCGCAAGGAAAGCATTGGGGATGATCTCGCTATTACACGTGATGGGGAGCAGCTCCGTTGCCGACACGAAGCCGTCTGGGTAAATGAAAAAGAAAGAACCGTTCGCTGCCGACGCTGTGATGCCTTGCTTGAGCCTTTCGAATTCATCATGACTCTCTGCGATCAGGAATCCCGGTATGCAGAAAGCGTGAAATACCTTCGCAGGGAAGAAAAGCAGCGCAGGCAGAACATAGTAAAGCTGATTCAGATTGAGAAAAACGCCAAATCACGGATCCGCCGCGCTGGCAATAAATCACCCCTGCCATTGTGGCAAAACGAGAGGGGCGATGAATGACCTTCGCCCGTTTCATCCAGTACCAGGCCGAAAGCGTAGCTCGGGCATGTCTCAAGGCGATCGCTCGCCACACCAAAGAACCAGTTAAAAAACCATCGCAGCAAACTACAGGGGCCGCCGCATGAACGAACAATATCTGCAATACGTCCGGGAAGAAATCGCGCTGGCTACTGCTGATTTTAGCGGTCGCACGAAGGGGCAATTAATGGCGCTGGTGGAGCAGATCCAGTTCACACACGAACGGTACCCGCGTAAACGCCAGTTCATCACGGATGAGGTGACGGGGAAGAAAATCATGATGAGAAATCCCCCTGTACCGGGCAAACAATCTCACGCGAAGGGAACCTCTATCCCGCAGGTCATCCCGGCGGAGTTTTCAACGGCAAGCTGGCGGCGCGCTATTGCTAAACTGGAAGATACCGAAAGCGCCTGGGTGAGTTGGAACTATCTGCACGATACTGATTTCCGGTTGCAGATGGTGATTGTGCAGCATGGCTGGCTGCTATTCAGCGAGACGATTAAAGGCCGGCGCATAGCAGGGAAGACGAAAGAGAAGCTCAAGGCGCTTATCTGGCTGGCGGCGCAGGACGTCAAAGAGCAACTGTCAGGGCGCGAAACCTACCTTAATGAAGAACTGGCGGGATTTGTTGGCATCGCCCCTGACAATTGGACGCATAACTATCGCGACTACTGGCGAGCCATGCGCGGTGTATTCCTCTCGCTCGACAGGTGCTCATTAATTTCGATAGTCCGATCACGTTCTCAACAAAAATCAGCTTTTTCGCAGCAGGGGGTTGCAAAAGTCAATTAAATAGGCCATACTCGAGTCTACTTTGATATGCTGCCTGAATTGTAGTTGTCGGCAAAAGATAAAGTCTCGGCATCTCGCCGGGGCTTTTTCGTATTCAGGCCTCACTGCCAGATACTCTGAGTTCTGTTTCGGTGGATAAAAGAAACCCCGGCCTGGTGATATCCGGGGAAATAGGGTAGGAGTATCTACTTTTTTATTATACGTGCGACAAAATATAGACAAAAAAATGCCCGAGTGAAAGAGTTCGGGCTGAAAAAGTTACAATCGGGGAAAGCTGATTACATATCAGCAACATCATTATAAGGCTTAACTCAAATTTGTAAAGTTGTGTCATTCAAGCCCGCTGTGATGTGGTTTTTGTTCCCGACTAACCAGACCTGGGTGAGCGCCTGGCTGGCGACGCTGCAACACTCTCATATTGCCAGCCCCGGTGCGTGGATCTCTTATATCCGTGCCGAATAATGGCCAGATAGAATAATTTGACAGTGTGGAATGCTCCAATTTACATTGTCTGTGTGGTGAATCCCCCTGTGTGGAGGGCGTATCAGCATACCTGAGCATGTTAAGTCGGCATCAGTTATACCGGGACGCTGTTGCTGAGCAGCGTTCACCGGGAGGCACCCGGCACCACACCTACCTTCTGAGTTAAATTTCCTATCAAGCCTGTTCATTTGAGCAGGCTTTTTTATCTCCCTAACTTCCACCGCGCCATCCGAATAATCGGAGGTGAGGCTTATGCCAATGCCCTATAAAAATGATTTTCTCACCACTCTGCTTGCCTCTCGTGAGCAGGGGATCGGCGCAATGCTGGCGTTTGTAATGGCGTACCTCCGGGGCGCTATAACGGCGGCGCGTTCGTCAAAACACTAACCGACGCACTGATGTGCGCAATGATTGCCTGGTTCGTGCGTGACCTGCTCGATTTTATGGGGCTGAGTCCGAATCTGGCTTACATCGCCAGCGTGTTCATTGGTTACCTCGGCACGGATTCCATTGGCAGCCTGATAAAGAAATTCACCGCCAGAAAGGCAGGAGTGAACGATGCAAATCAGTGAAAAAGGCGTGGCGCTGATTAAGCGCTTTGAAGGATGCAGCCTGACGGCGTATCGCTGCCCCGCCGGAGTTCTGACGATAGGGTTTGGCTGGACGCATCCGGTGGACGGTAAACCGCTCAGCCCTGACATGACCATTGACCAGAGCACCGCAGACCGGCTGCTGAAAACCGGTCTGGTCAGTTTTGAGAATGATGTCCTGAAAATGGTCAGGGTGAAGCTTAACCAGAATCAGTTCGACGCGCTGGTATCGTTTGCGTACAACACGGGGTCGCGGGCGTTATCCACCTCGACGCTGCTGAAAAAACTGAATGCCGGGGATTACGCAGGCGCAGCAGACCAGTTCCTGCGCTGGAACAAAGCGGGCGGAAAAGTGCTGAAGGGGCTGACCCGTCGGCGTGAGGCAGAGCGGGAGTTATTTTTATCATGAAAATACAGCTGGTGGACGACTGGAAAGGGTGCTGGAAATGGTTTTCCTCGTGGGCACTGACGCTGGCCGGTGCTATTCCGGTGGTGTGGGTGGAACTGCCCGATGACCTGAAAGCGGCCATCCCGCCCGGCGCCATGAGCACGATTACCGCAGTGGTGGCCGGATGTGGTCTGGTGGGGCGTCTGGTACAGCAGGGTAAGCCGCAATGACTGCCAAAACCATTCTGGTGCTGGTGAAAAAGTTCTGGCTGCCGGTGCTCATTGTCGCAGTAATCGCTGTGCTGGCGACAGTAGCCAGCCACTACAAGGGCAAGTCAGAGCGGGAGACGAAAAGGGCCGATGAGGCAGAGCACAGCCTCAATCTGGCGAACGTCACCATCACCGACATGCAGACCCGGCAGCGTGACGTTGCCGCGCTGGACGCCAAATACACGAAGGAGTTAGCTGATGCGAAAAAGCAGCTTGATAATCTGCAGCGTTGCGTTAGCTCTGGTAAGTGTGGGTTGCGAGTCAACGCCAGATGTCCAGCGAACGGAACGGCCAGCGCCCCCGGCATGGATGATGCAGCCAGCCCCCGACTTACTGACGCCGCTGAACGGGATTATTTCACCCTCAGAGAGCGAATCGAAACCAGCGGCAAAATGATTGCCGGGTTGCAGGACTACATCAACACCCAGTGTCTGAAGTAAGTTTCCTTGCAAAAATTCATTCTTTAGAACAGACAGTTCCTCGCCAGTGGGGGAGGAAGAACCGGGTGAGATATCAACCGAATTTTTGGCCGGTAATACCTGCGTGGCAGGTGCTGGATACCTTATCGGGAAGAAAACGTTGCTGAATTCAATTTGATGTTAATGAGAGTGGTTATTATTTACAAGTTATTACACTTTAGGTGTGGTTATTGTTGCTGAAAATGGTTATATGATAACTGCTTTGTAAAAAGCCCCGAGGGTAATCCATTACAGATTAGTCCGTTAATCTCTCGGGGGGTACTACTTCCTTCTCATACAGTCATAACGCCACACCAGGGGTAAGTCGAAGTACATAACACGTAAGGTATGTAACAAAAGTATAACAAAGAAATTACCAGTGCCGTTGATAGTAACATAAAAACGTGATCCTGATCATCTTTTTGTCTTATCTCAGAGTAATCTGAATCTGTAAAAATCCGACCCGGCCTGTGCCGGGTTTTTTACGCCCGCTGTACAGGGGCAGATGCAGGCAGGGTGGATGACATGAATGGCTGAAAGTAAAGCGCAGACAATTCTTTGAGAAAAAGGCTGCGCAAATAAGGCAGGAACTTAGCGCGGAACGATAGGTGGCGGCCCGCCACGATGATGGCCAGGGGGAGGGATACAGCCACTCAAACTTGCCGTAGCCAGCAATAACGCCAGAATCAAAGCTGATTTTCTCATTTCATATCCCGGATTTATCTGCAGTTAAATGCATACCAAATAAATCACATCTGAAGCGAATCGCATTAGTAAAAAATGCCATCCAAATCCACAGGAAAGTGGTTCCGATAATGTCTGCGTGAGTAAATGGTCATGGCAACACCGGACTGGGAGGCCGTTGAATTGGCAAACCGGGCGGGTGATGAGTCACATCTCTGGGCTACTGGTTTTTGCTGGTGGAATTTCATTTGCGCCTCGCACGCGCAGCCTGGCGATATCTTTCAGTAGTGAGCCTGGGGCATTCCGCTTTATCGGGCGGTCTTCCCGTGCGACAGGCTCGCATCTAAAAGGAAGCACCATGGCACGCCTGAACGTTGAAGTAATACCACCAAATAATGACAAGATAAATCAGGTTATTGATGAAATAACCCGCAAATATGCACGCAGACCGCTTACGCCTAAAGTTGAAGAAGAACTGCAGCGAGAGGCTGCTCGCCTGGTTCGGCGTCTTATAAAGATGAAAGTAACACTGGTCCGATAAATTAATTACAAAAGCCATTCTTCGAGTGGCTTCGATAATGAAGTATCAAGCACTGGAGTAAAACATGGTCGTCGATAGCGAATGCAGACCAATCCCAAAGGCGTCCTTTGTCGCCGAGTTTGCACCACACATACGCCTGATACCAGCAGATGGTGTTTACGAGTGGGTGCAGGTGTAGTGGCACACTGAATCCGGCCACCTTCATAATCCTGACCACTTTCACCTCGCAGACGCTGATATCGCGTTTATGTGGGCATCCAGCGCCTTCGCCAAAAAGGGGCGCACGGTGCTCGGCCAGTGCGAAGAAGTGATGCTGCGCGCCGGAGGCTGGCAGAAGGCCCGCATGGAACAGCAGATGCACGAATGGTTCGGGCATCAACCTGACTACATCATCACGCTCGCCGCTGATTTCTGCCTGGGTTGCTCTGACCTCGAATTCTGCGCGCTCATCGAGCATGAGCTCTACCACATCGCCCAGAAGACCGACGAGTTCGGCGCACCGACGTTCTACCGCGAAACGGGCAAGCCGAAGCTCTGCCTGCGCGGCCACGATGTCGAAGAATTTATTGGTGTGGTTCGTCGCTACGGTGCGAGCCGCGATGTGCAGGAACTGGTGGCTGCAGCAAATCAACCTGCGGAGGTTGCACACATCGATGTTGCCAGAGCGTGCGGGACGTGCATGTTGAGGCTGGCTTAAATTCAGGACTGGTTAGGACGAATGGTGAATTATGGCGGCATTAAAACCAGAGATAAAAGCCTTCATAGTTCAATCTGTTGCGTGCTTTGACACCCCGTCGCAGGTGGTCGAGTCCGTCCTGAAAGAATTTGGCATTCAGATCACCCGCCAGCAGGTTGAGCAGAATGATCCAACGAAGGTTAGCGGAAAGGGCTTGGCTAAAAAGTGGAGCGACCTTTTCAACACTACGCGTGAGCGCTTCCTGAACGAAATTTCCGATATCCCGATCGCCAATAAGGCTTATCGCCTGCGCGCGCTCAATCGCATGGCTATGACTACCGAAGGAATGAAAAACTTTGGTATGACGGCCCAGTTAATTGAGCAGGCCGCAAAAGAAGTCGGCGACGCCTATACCAACAAATTGAAGGTAGAAAGCACGGGTAAAGATGGCGGACCCATCAAAACCGAAACAACAAATTTAACACCCCAGGAAGCTGCTGAGGCTTACAAAAAAATGATGGGTTAGTTATGCCGATTCCATTCCAATTTGACTTCAAAAATCCGGACTACAACGCGGTTTTTGAGTGGCGAATGGAGCGATTACAGCGTATCCGCCAGCATCCTGAAATGCTGCCAGTACTTAAGCAGTTTTACCGTGATAACCCGGCTCAGTTCATTATCGACTGGGGTATGACGACCGACCCGCGCAACCTGGACTATGGTCTTCCCGTAACAATCCCGTTTCTTCTGTTCCCTCGGCAAGAGGAATGGATCAACTGGATAATGGAGCGTCGCTCTAACCTTGAACACGGGCTTACTGAAAAAAGCCGTGAAATGGGGTTGAGCTGGACTTCAATCGGTCTGGCCTGCTCGCTCTGCCTGTTCAACAAAGAAATGGTGATCGGCTTCGGTTCCCGTAAAGAGGAATACGTCGACAGCACTGGCGACCCAAAAGCCCTTTTCTGGAAAGCCCGTAAATTCGTCGAAACGCTCCCGGTAGAGTTTCGCGGAAAATGGGACGAGAAAAAACATGCCCCTCATATGCGTGTTGAGTTCCCGGAAACGGGGGCCGTGCTGAAAGGTGAGGCGGGCGATAACATTGGTCGTGGTGACCGTACAACACTTTATTTCGTGGACGAAGCGGCATTCCTGCAACGTCCGCTACTGATTGACGCCGCGCTTTCGCAAACCACTCGTTGCCGTATCGATCTCTCATCGGTGAACGGCATGAACAACCCATTTGCCCAGAAGCGGCATAGCGGGAGAATCCCGGTCTTTACTTTCCACTGGCGAAGCGACCCGCGCAAAGACGATGAGTGGTACAAGAAGGAATGCGAGAAAATTGATAACCCAGTCATTGTTGCCCAGGAGCTGGACCTCAACTATCAGGCATCAGCAGAGGGTATTCTTATCCCGTCTGAGTGGGTTCAGGCTGCCGTTGATGCCCATATCAAACTCGGTATTGAGCCGACAGGACAGCGTCTAGGCGCGATGGATATCGCGGACGAGGGCAAAGATAAAAACGGTTTCGCTGCCCGTTACGGCTTCCTGTTGCAGGAGATTGAGGAGTGGTCTGGTGAGGGGAGTGATATCTTCGCCTCGGTCGCTAGATAGTGTCGTCACAAGATTTTAGCCCAGAGAGCGATGCATCTGATCTGGACGGCAGCGAGAAATGAGGCC
>NZ_CBFFRL010000128.1:0-14270 GCF_965644215.1 Phytobacter sp. V69 | reverse complement strand
GATTCAGGCAACCGTCTGTGGTGTTTGCAGAGCTAAGATTGGCGGCTTAGCGTTGCACTTCGGAGTTGAATCCGCCCAGCAGCAATTGCGTTAATCGGGTTGAGTGCTGGCAGCTATGCCGCTCCCGTCAATATTGACGTTCTGAGCGCAACCGTAAAAGATAAACGCATCGATGGGGCAACGGTAACCTTACAGCGTAATGGTGCCCAGTCTGTAAACGGTAATACCAATGCATCCGGGCAAGTTAATCTCACCTCATCCTTCCCGGACGATCAGGATTCATTACTGATCGTTAAAAAGGAGGGATACTCCAATCTGGTCGTCAAGTGCCCGTGTGATGGCATGACCTACGCGGTAAGCCCGGTGATGACCAATCTGGACGGCATGCGTGTGGTGTTGACCTGGGGGAAAAACCCTGCTGACCTGGACTCTCATCTCATGTTCCCTGGCGGTCACATCTATTTTGCGAAAAAAGAAGGGCAGGATGCCAATCTGGATGTCGACGATATTGACAGTTACGGCCCGGAAACCGTCACTATCACTAAGAAACATTTCGGTGATACCTACACTTATGCCGTTCAGGATTACACTAATAAAGATAACCCATCGAGTGCGCAGCTTTCTGCAAGTAGTGCAAAAGTGTTTGTGTATGTCGGTAGTTCACTGGTACGAAGCTATTCTGTTCCCACTGGCACGCCAGGGAATATCTGGACGGTATTTAAATTAAATCCAAACGGGGAATTTGAAGATATTAACCGAATGAGCGGTGAAAGCTTCAATAGAGCAAGCCATGATGTTGATGTTTTGCCTGCTGTATTAGCCGGTTCAAATAATACGGTGGCTTCCGTATCGCAAACTGGAAATAATGCAGAATTGGCAAAGCAATATAACCGCCAGGGAGAAGCAGTCTACAAAGACGGTAATCTTGATCAGGCAATTCAGTTCTTCCAGCAGGCAACTGAAGTCGACAGCAGCTATGGCCAGGCCTTCAGCAATCTAGGACTCGTTTATCAGAAGGATGGCAAAATCGCCGAAGCGATTTGGGCAAACCGCAAAGCCATCTCTTTAGCCAGTGGCGCGAGTGCGGCAACGACCCGTGCAAACTCCTACTACAACATTGCTAAGATTTACGAAAATGCGGGGCAGTACGCTGATGCGCTGCAACATTATCAACTGGCAAATGCGCAAAGAAACAAGCCAGTTTATGAAACGGCCATTGCGCGCGTGAAAGCGAAAATGTAGTCAATTGTTCCATCCAGGCCATCGTAAGGTGGCCTGAAAATAAGATGAATAATCGTAGTAGATCCCCTCAGATTTCAAGTTTTTGTACCCGCGTATTTTCTGCCATCAACTCTCTGCCGTCATCGGTCAATGGTCGCATTGGGGCAATAGCCTCACCTGTTTGCACATCAACCAGCAGTGAGTGCGGTTCGCCCGGTGCAAACAGATTGCCTTCTCCCCACTGACGCAGCGCGACTATTACCGGAAAGAGCGACTGCCCTTTGGGTGTGAGCACATACTCCTGATATGACGTGCCGTCGGAGGCGGGCTGAGTAGTGAAGATGCCCCCATCGACCAGCTTGCGCAGGCGGTCGGTCAGAATGTTACGCGCCATACCTAATCCGCGCTGAAAATCGCCGAAGCGCCGCACGCCGTCGAACGCGTCGCGCACGATCAGCAGCGCCCAGCGATCGCCGATGATGTCGACAGAACGGGCGACGGGGCAGGGTTGGTAAGAGGGTGATAGTTCAGGTGACATAGTCAGTCCTCATGAAAAACTTTCCGGTTGCATTTTAAAACTGGTTTATTTAGTCTTCAACTAGTTTTCTTTTGCAACCAGGTGAGGCGATGAAAGGCGAGACATGCAGTATGGCTGTCATACCCGCATGCGGTGTGACCACGGTCGCGACGACGATGCCGCGCAGTCTGGTGTGGCTGTTTGCCATCGCCAGTGGCCTGAGTGTGGCGAATGTCTATTACGCGCAGCCGCTGCTCGACATGCTGGCGCAGGATTTCTCTATAAGCCAGGCGGCGGTAGGCGGCGTGGTGACCGCAACCCAGGTCGGCTGCGCGCTGGCATTGCTGCTGCTGGTGCCACTGGGGGATATCGTGGAGCGACGCCGCCTGATGCTGCTGCAAATGCTGGGGCTGATGGCGGCGCTCTGTATCGTCGCGCTGGCGCAAACCACGCTGGTGTTGCTGGTGGGCATGCTGGCGACGGGGTTGCTCGGTACGGCGATGACCCAGGGGCTGATTGCCTGTGCGGCCAGTGCCGCAGATGCGCAGGAGCGCGGACGGGTCGTGGGGGCCGCGCAAGGCGGAGTATTTATCGGTTTGCTGTTGGCTCGGGTCTTTGCAGGCGTGGTGAGCGATCTGGCGGGATGGCGCGCTGTGTATGCCGCATCTGCGCTAATGATGCTGATACTACTGCCGATCCTCTGGCGGTGTTTGCCTCGCTTTGGTGTGAACCCGGAATCAGTCAGTGCGCGACATCTTCTGGCCTCAATGCTGACGCTGCTGCGTACCGATCGCGTGTTGCAAATTCGCAGCGTGCTGGCACTGTTGATGTTCGCCACATTTACCATTTTCTGGAGCGCAATGGTGCTGCCGCTGAGTGCGCCGCCCTATGTGTTTTCGCACACAACGATTGGTCTGTTTGCCCTTGCTGGCGTCGCGGGGGCGCTTGCCGCCGCGAGAGCAGGACGCGAGGCCGATCGCGGTCACGGGCAGCGCACCAGTTTTTATGCGCTATTGCTATTGCTACTGGCGTGGTGGCCGCTATCGCAGCTGGAACATTCGCTCCCGATGCTATTGCTGGGAATTGTGCTGCTTGACCTTGGCGGGCAGGCGCTGCATGTCACCAGTCAGAGCATGATTTTACGCACATCGGCGGCGCACGGGCGGCTGCTAGCAATCTATATGCTGTTCTACGCCACGGGCAGTGGATCTGGGGCTATCGCGACAACCACGGTATTTGCGCGCCATGGCTGGCAGGGTGTGTGTGTACTGGGGGCGGCGGTCAGTTTACTGGCACTGGTGGTATGGGCAACAACGCGGCATCTGATGCCAGATGAGAACTGAGACAACAACAGGGGTGATGAGATGAACGAACGGTATCTGCTGGCAGACGCTGATGCGCGCAGCTTACGTTATCTGGATGGCAATAGCACGCGACGCGTCTTTCCTGATGCTGAGTCCATCGCGGCGCTGAGTGCATTTGACGAGCCGCTGCCGCAGGCAGGGGAATCAGCAGAGCAGACGCTGGTGCTGCTTGATGATATTGGTTCGCCGGCGACCACGGCATCGAACGGACCGGGCTATCTGGGGTTTGTTGTCGGGGCGACATTGCCCGCCGCATCTGCCGCCGAGCGATTAATGGTGGCCTGGGACCAGTGCGCATCGTCGTTTCTGAACTCCCCAGTGGCTGACAAAGTGGAACGTATTGCGGGCCGCTGGGTGCTGGAAGCGCTGGATCTGCCGCGTGAAAGCGCCGTTGGGTTTGGTACCAGCGCTACCGCCTGTACGCTGGCCGCGCTGGTGGCAGCACGCCGTGAGCTGCTGGCGCGTGAAGGCTGGGATATCGACAACGACGGGCTACCCGGAGCGCCAGAAATCAAAGTGGTGGTGTCTGAGCTGCTGCACATCACGGTGAAAAAGGCGTTACGCATTCTGGGTTTCGGCATGTCCCGACTGATTATCGCGCCAGTGGATGCCTTCGGGCGTGTTGATGCCGCACAGTTGCCGCCGCTCGACTCACGCACCATTCTCTGTCTACAGGCAGGGGAGGTGAATACCGGTGAGTTCGATCCGTTCGCACAGATCATCCCGCACGCCCACGAAGCAGGGGCGTGGGTCCATATTGACGGTGCATTTGGGCTCTGGGCGCGAGCGTCATCGCAGGTCGCATTGACGCAGGGGATTGAGCTGGCGGACAGCTGGACGACGGATGCCCATAAATGGCTGAACACGCCCTATGATTGCGCGATGGTGATTTGCCGCGACCCTCAGGTGCTGGCCGCGGCAATGAACAGCGATGCGGTCTATATGAGCGCCAGCGCCGATGCGCAGAAGAATCTGACGCTGGAGTTTTCCCGCCGCCCGCGCGGCATTCCGGTTTGGGCCGCGCTACGCGTGCTAGGCCGTGACGGCGTGCGCGAGATGGTCGACAGACACTGTTCGCTGGCCCGCGTTATCAGCAAGGGGCTGGTGGAGCAGGGGTTTGAGGTACTGAACCGGGTGATGATTAATCAGGTATTGTTCCGCTGTGCAACGGATGAACAAACGGAGGTGGTACTGGCTGCGGCACAGGCATCGGCTAAAACTTGGTTTGGCAGTACCCGCTGGCAGGGGAGGCCTGCTCTACGCATCAGCGTTTCGTCCTGGCGTACGCAACGGCAGGATGTGGATGCTCTGCTGATATTGTTGGCGCAGATCCATGTTGAGAGCCAACAACCATAACCCAGGGGAATGTTAATAAACCGATCCTGTTAATTTTTTTCTCAAGGCTGCGCAAGATTGCGTGGCCTTTTTTTTGAATAGTTACCTTGCGGTGTTAAATATTTTTTCTATAAGTGAAATTATTGTGAAAATATTGCCATCAATAAAATCCGCAGCGTTTCGTTAGTGTCTTAAACATTTGTGTAAAGCACGATTAGCATCCAGGATTAAACGTTAAATAAACTCGCATTTATTTATCTTTACCCTTCGTTTGATAACCAATACCCACGTTAAAGTATACATATTGTTAACATGGTTTTTACTATGGAGATGCGGTGTATACAAAATTAACAAAAATGGATTAAATTGATTTAAATCAATATTTAAATGCTTGGAAAAAGCATCAAAAATAGCTAAATTGTCGCCGATCAAATTGGCCTGAAACTGGTAAATTCGGTATAAATTGATCACTGTCGAAAAACGTAAAACAAACCCAATAAAAACCTTTTTATTGTAAGGGCTTTGCGGAGTAATATATTCGAGAGATCAATTTGGGTTTTTTATTAACGTGGTTGTAACTTTTTTGAATCAGCATCAACGTTATTGCTGATGATGATTTAAAAGTGCAACAACTTTGTATTGGGGCATGCGTGTAAACCTTCGCTGACGAGGTTTACTCTCGGAGTCTTCATGCGATGAGCAAGGAGTCATGATGTTAGATATAGTCGAACTGTCACGTTTGCAGTTTGCCTTGACCGCGATGTACCACTTCCTTTTTGTGCCACTGACGCTCGGTATGGCGTTCCTGCTGGCCATCATGGAAACGGTCTACGTCCTCTCCGGCAAACAGATTTATAAAGATATGACCAAGTTCTGGGGCAAGTTGTTTGGTATCAACTTCGCACTGGGCGTGGCTACCGGTTTGACCATGGAGTTCCAGTTCGGGACTAACTGGTCTTACTATTCTCACTACGTTGGGGATATTTTCGGTGCCCCGCTGGCCATTGAAGGTTTGATGGCCTTCTTCCTCGAGTCCACTTTTGTAGGTCTGTTTTTCTTCGGTTGGGATCGTCTGGGCAAAGTACAGCACATGGCAGTGACCTGGCTGGTCGCGCTGGGCTCCAACTTGTCCGCGTTGTGGATCCTTGTAGCAAACGGCTGGATGCAAAACCCGGTTGCTGCAGACTTCAACTTCGAAACCATGCGTATGGAAATGGTCAGCTTCGCCGAACTGGTTCTGAACCCGGTTGCTCAGGTGAAATTTGTCCATACCGTAGCATCTGGCTATACCTGTGGCGCGATCTTCGTCCTCGGTATCAGCTCTTACTACCTGCTGCGCGGCCGTGATATCGCGTTTGCGAAACGCTCCTTCGCTATCGCAGCGAGCTTCGGTATGGCGGCTGTGCTGTCCGTTATCGTACTGGGTGATGAATCCGGTTACGAAATGGGTGACGTACAGAAAACCAAACTGGCCGCTATTGAAGCCGAATGGGAAACTCAGCCGGCGCCGGCTGCCTTTACGCTGTTTGGTATTCCGGATCAGGACGCGCAGAAAAACCGCATGTCCATCCAGATCCCTTACGCGCTGGGTATCATTGCGACCCGTTCTGTCGACACGCCGGTTATTGGCCTGAAAGACCTGATGGTGCAGCATGAAGAGCGTATCCGTAACGGTATGAAGGCGTATCACCTGCTTGAACAACTGCGTGCCGGTTCGAAAGACCCATCCGTACGCGATGCGTTCAACAACGTGAAAAAAGACCTGGGCTACGGTCTGCTGCTCCAGCGCTATACGCCGAACGTGTCCGACGCGACAGAAGCACAAATCAAGCAGGCAACGCAGGATTCTATTCCGCGTGTTGCGCCGCTGTACTTCGCGTTCCGTCTGATGGTGGCGTGCGGTGTGCTGATGCTGTTCATTATTGCCGTATCCTTCTGGACCGTTTGCCGTAATCGCATCGGCGAGAAAAAATGGCTGCTGCGTGCCGCACTGTTTGGCATTCCGCTGCCGTGGATTGCTATCGAATCCGGCTGGTTTGTCGCCGAGTACGGTCGTCAACCGTGGGCTGTTGGTGAAATGCTGCCGACCGCTGTGGCGAACTCAAGCCTGACCGCGGGCGACCTGCTGTTCTCGATGATCCTGATTTGCGGTCTGTATACCCTGTTCCTGGTGGCTGAAATGTTCTTGATGTTCAAGTTCGCACGCCTGGGCCCAAGCAGCCTGAAAAC
The DNA here is from genome assembly GCF_965644215.1 of Phytobacter sp. V69. Lineage (NCBI taxonomy): Bacteria > Pseudomonadati > Pseudomonadota > Gammaproteobacteria > Enterobacterales > Enterobacteriaceae > Phytobacter > Phytobacter sp. V69. The sequence goes on along the minus strand of NZ_CBFFRL010000128.1, from coordinate 7,604 downwards.
GGGCCGCTATCATTATGAGCAGTCCACCGTGGCTTCTCAGCCGGCACGCTAAGACAGGAGTCGTCAAATGATCGATTATGAAGTATTGCGTTTTATCTGGTGGCTGCTGGTTGGCATTCTGCTGATCGGTTTCGCCGTCACCGACGGCTTCGACATGGGGGTGGGCATGCTGACTCGCTTCCTGGGTCGCAGCGACACTGAACGTCGTGTGATGATTAACTCCATCGCACCGCACTGGGACGGTAACCAGGTATGGCTGATCACCGCGGGTGGCGCACTGTTCGCTGCCTGGCCGATGGTCTACGCCGCTGCGTTCTCCGGCTTCTATGTAGCGATGATTCTGGTGCTGGCATCTTTGTTCTTCCGCCCGGTTGGCTTTGACTACCGCTCGAAGATTGAAGATACCCGCTGGCGCAACATGTGGGACTGGGGCATCTTCATCGGTAGCTTCGTGCCGCCGCTGGTGATTGGCGTGGCGTTCGGTAACCTGCTGCAGGGTGTACCGTTCAACGTGGATGAATATCTGCGTCTGACTTACACCGGTAACTTCTTCCAGTTGCTGAACCCGTTTGGTCTGCTGGCCGGTGTGGTAAGCGTGGCGATGATCATCACCCAGGGCGCAACCTATCTGCAAATGCGTACGGTGGGCGAGCTGCATCTGCGTGCGCGTACCACTTCGCAGGTTGCTGCGCTGGTGACCATAATTTGCTTCGTTCTGGCCGGTGTGTGGGTGGTATACGGTATTGATGGCTACGTGGTGACCTCCGCGCTGGACTACCATGCTGCATCTAACCCGCTGAATAAAGAAGTGGCGCGTCAGGCCGGTGCATGGCTGGCGAACTTCAACAACATCCCAAGCCTGTGGGCGATCCCTGCACTTGGCGTGGTGCTGCCGCTGCTGACCGTGCTGACTTCGCGTGCGGAAAAAGGCGCCCTGGCGTTTGTGTTCTCTTCACTGACGCTGGCATGCATTATTCTGACCGCCGGTATTGCGATGTTCCCGTTCGTTATGCCTTCCAGCATTATGATGAACGCCAGTCTGACCATGTGGGATGCAACCTCCAGTCAGCTGACCCTGAACCTGATGACTTTTGTGGCGCTGGTCTTCGTACCGATCATCCTGATTTACACCGCCTGGTGTTACTGGAAAATGTTCGGTCGTATCACTAAAGAAGACATCGAAAGCAACACCCACTCTCTGTACTAAGTAAGGAGCTGATAATGTGGTATTTCGCATGGATTTTAGGAACGCTTCTTGCTTGTGCATTTGGCATCATTACTGCTCTGGCATTTGAACACGTGGAAGCGTCAAAAGCCGGGAAGCAAGAAGAACATTGATGAATGAGATTATCGCAAAACTCTATGCGGTAATGGACAAGCGTCCTTTACGGGCGCTTTCCCTCATCATGGCATTGATGCTGGCAGGCTGTATTTTCTGGGATCCTTCACGCTTTGCGGCAAAAACCAGTGACCTGGAAATCTGGCACGGTTTTCTGCTGATATGGGCCGTGTGCGCAGGTGTGATTCATGGCGTCGGATTCCGTCCCCGTGCGGTTCACTGGCAAGGCATTTTTTGCCCGCTGATCGCCGACCTCGTTATGCTGGCTGGCCTGATTTTCTTCTTCTTTTGAATAAGAAATCTCCGCTTATGACATGGGCTTGCAAAAGCCCATATATTTTTACTCTCCGTTTACTTCTACCCATTCCAAACCATCTCCCCCGCGCGTATAGTAGCGAAGTTTAAAAGCTCTAACTTTTGTTGCATTACCGGGATGTAAAGTGAATACAACGCTGTTTCGATGGCCGGTTCGTGTCTATTACGAAGATACTGACGCCGGTGGTGTGGTTTACCACGCCAGCTACGTGGCTTTTTATGAACGAGCACGCACTGAGATGCTGCGCCACCATCACTTTAGCCAGCAAGTTTTGCTGGCCGAACGCGTCGCATTCGTGGTACGCAAACTAACGCTGGAGTATTTTGCACCCGCCAGACTCGACGATATGCTCGAAGTCCAAACGGAAATTACATCAATGCGCGGGACCGCTCTGGTCTTTACGCAGCGGATCGTCAACGCAGAGAACAAAGTCCTGAACGAAGCTGAGGTACTGATTGTCTGTGTTGATCCACTCTTAATGAAGCCTCGTGCGCTTCCCAAGTCTATTGTCGCGGAGTTTAAGCAGTGACTGACATGAACATCCTTGATTTGTTCCTGAAGGCTAGCCTTCTGGTCAAACTTATCATGTTGATTTTGATTGGTTTTTCAATCGCATCCTGGGCCATCATCATCCAGAGAACGCGCATTCTCAACGCAGCCGGTCGTGAAGCGGAAGCCTTTGAAGACAAGTTCTGGTCTGGCATTGAACTGTCGCGTCTGTACCAGGAAAGCCAGGGACGCCGCGATAATCTGACCGGTTCGGAACAAATGTTCTACAGCGGGTTCAAAGAGTTTGCCCGTCTGCACCGTGCCAATAGCCATGCACCTGAAGCGATTGTGGAAGGGGCGGCGAGGGCGATGCGCATTTCGATGAACCGTGAGCTGGAAAATCTGGAAACCCATATTCCTTTCCTTGGCACCGTGGGTTCCATCAGCCCGTATATCGGTCTGTTTGGTACGGTGTGGGGGATTATGCACGCCTTTATCGCACTGGGTGCGGTGAAGCAGGCAACACTGCAGATGGTTGCGCCGGGTATCGCCGAAGCGCTGATTGCTACCGCAATCGGTCTGTTCGCAGCGATTCCAGCGGTTATGGCCTACAACCGCCTGAATCAGCGCGTGAACAAACTGGAACTGAACTACGACAACTTTATGGAAGAGTTCACGGCTATTCTGCATCGTCAGGCGTTTACCAGCACCGAGAGTAACAAGGGGTAAACCATGGCCAGAACGCGTGGACGGGGCAGCCGTAACAGTCGTGGCCTCAAATCCGAAATCAATATTGTTCCGCTGTTGGACGTGCTGCTGGTGCTGTTGCTGATCTTTATGGCGACTGCACCGATCATCACCCAGAGCGTGGAGGTTGACCTGCCGGATGCGACAGAGTCGAAAACCGTCAGTACCAATGACGATCCTCCGGTCATTATTGAGGTTTCCGGTGTCGGACAATACAGCGTGGTGGTGGAAAAAGATCGTATGGATCAGCTGCCGCCAGAGCAAGTGATTGCAGAAGCGCAGCGTCGCCTGCAGTCGAATCCGAAAACCGTTTTCTTGATCGGCGGCGCGAAAGAAGTGCCTTACGATGAAATCATTAAAGCGCTAAACCTGTTACACAGCGCGGGTGTTAAATCGGTTGGCTTGATGACACAGCCTATCTGATCACCGGCTTAACAGGCGGCAGTTTTTGGGAACCGAGAGTGTCAAAGGCAACCGAACAAAACGACAAACTTAAACGAGCGATAATCATTTCGGCGGCGCTGCACGTGATTTTGGTTGCACTGCTGATCTGGAGTTCGTTCGATGAAAACATTGATGCTTCTGCGGGTGGCGGCGGCGGTTCTTCTATTGATGCGGTAATGGTTGACCCCGGTGCCGTTGTCCAGAATTACAACCGTCAGCAGCAACAGCAGGCCAGCGCGAAACGTGCGCAAGAGCAGCGTGATAAGCAGGCCCAGCAGCAGGCGGAAGAACTGCGTGAAAAACAGGCCGCCGAGCAGGAACGCTTAAAGCAGCTTGAGCAGGAACGTTTACAGGCGCAGGAAGCTGCCCGTGAGCAGGCCGCAGAACAGAAGAAAGCTGAAGACGCCGCGAAGAAAGCGCAGGAAGCGCAAAAACAGGCGGAAGAAGCAGCAGCAAAAGCCGCTGCCGATGCAAAAGCGAAAGCGGATGCGCAGGCAAAAGAAGCCGCGGAAGCGGCGAAGAAAGCGGCTGCTGACGCGAAGAAAAAAGCGGAAGCAGAGGCTGCTAAAGCCGCCGCTGACGCCCAGAAGAAAGCCGAGGCTGACGCCGCTAAGAAAGCTCAGCAGGATGCTGAGAAGAAAGCGGCTGCGGACGCTGCGAAAAAAGCCGCTGCCGCTGAGAAAGCTGCGGCAGACAAAGCCGCAGCAGCTGCTGAGAAAGCTGCTGCTGATAAAGCGGCTGCGGCTGAAAAGGCTGCTGCTGATAAGAAAGCCGCTGCTGAAAAGGCCGTCGCCGACAAGAAAGCTGCCGCTGAGAAAGCTGCTGCCAAGAAAGCGGCTGCGGATAAAGCTGCTGCTGCATCCGGCGTTGACGATCTGCTGGGCGACCTGAGTTCAGGTAAGAATGCGCCGAAAGGCCATTCAAGTGGTACCACTGGGGGCGATTCTCCTGCTCAAGGAACTAAGCCAGGGCAAGGTGGTGCGTCGCAGGCTGATATTAGTGCTTATATGTCTCAAGTGCAGGCGGCGATTAAGGGCCATCTGTATGACTGGGATACTTATGCGGGCAAAACCTGTACGTTGCGTGTGAAAATTGCAGAAGACGGTACTTTGCTCTCAGTGGCTCAGGAAGGGGGAGACCCAGCGTTTTGTCAGGCGATGTTAGCCGCGACAAACCGTATGTCGAAATTCCCTAAACCGCCAACAACCGAGGTTTATAAGGTCTTCAGAAACGTACCTCTGGACTTTAAACCTTAGTAACGAATTCTCCTGATCGGTCAGGGAAAAACAGACTACGGTAGTCATAGCGTTTCAGTAGTTTTGTATATTTGAGTTTGTTAACATTCTGCTAAATTATCGCGGGTTTTCCGCCCGGATAAGGGAGATATGATGAAGCAGGCATTACGTGTAGCGTTTGGTTTTCTTATGCTGTGGGCAGCGGTGCTGCACGCAGAAGTACGTATCGAGATCACCCAGGGGGTGGACTCGGCACGCCCAATCGGTGTTGTGCCGTTCCAGTGGGCGGGCCCAGGCGGCGCGCCGGAAGATATCGGCGATATCGTGGCGTCGGATCTGCGTAACAGCGGTAAATTCAATCCTCTGGATCGTTCTCGTCTGCCGCAGCAGCCGGCAACGGCCCAGGAAATTCAGCCTGCCGCATGGTCTGCGCTGGGTATTGATGCCGTTGTTGTTGGTCAGGTTAGCCCGAACCCGGATGGTACTTACAAAGTCGCTTACCAACTAGTCGATACTGGCGGTGCACCGGGTACCGTTCTGTCACAGAACTCCTTTAACGTCAGCAAACAGTGGCTGCGCTATGCCGCACATACTGCCAGTGATGATGTGTTCCAGAAACTGACCGGCATTAAAGGCGCATTCCGCACGCGCATCGCCTATGTTGTGCAGAGCAGTGGTGGCCAGTTCCCATATGAATTGCGTGTGTCTGACTACGATGGTTACAACACCGCCGTAGTACACCGTTCTTCACAGCCGCTGATGTCTCCGGCGTGGTCGCCAGATGCCTCTAAACTCGCATACGTGACCTTTGAAAGTGGTCGCTCTGCGCTGGTGATTCAGGATCTGTCCAGCACCGCGATTCGTCAGGTCGCTTCTTTCCCGCGTCACAACGGTGCGCCGGCATTCTCTCCGGATGGTTCTAAAATCGCATTTGCCCTGTCGAAAACCGGTAGCCTGAACATCTATGTGATGGATCTGGGTTCTGGTCAAATTCGCCAGGTGACCGACGGTCGCAGTAACAACACTGAACCAACCTGGTTCCCGGATAGCCAGAATCTGGCATTTACCTCCGACCAGGCGGGTCGTCCGCAGGTTTATAAAGTCAACGTTAACGGCGGTGCAGCACAGCGTATCACCTGGCAGGGTTCACAAAACCAGGATGCTGATGTAAGCGGTGACGGTAAGTTTATGGTAATGGTGAGCTCTGACGGAGGTCAGCAGCATATTGCCAAGCAGGATCTGGTAGCGGGTGGCGTGCAGGTTTTATCGTCAACGTTCCTGGATGAATCGCCAAGTCTGGCACCTAACGGCACGATGGTAATCTACAGCTCTTCTCAGGGGATGGGATCCGTGCTGAACCTGGTTTCTACAGATGGGCGTTTCAAAGCGCGTATTCCGGCGTCTGATGGACAGGTGAAATCCCCTGCCTGGTCGCCGTATCTGTCTAAATAATAATTGGTAATTAAAGGAATTAACGAAATGCAACTGAACAAAGTGCTGAAAGGCCTGATGCTGGTTCTGCCGATCATGGCAATCGCGGCCTGTTCTTCCAAAAAAGCGACCAACGACCAGAATGGCGAAGGTATGCTGGGCGCTGGCACTGGTATGAACGGCAACGGTAACATGTCTTCTGAAGAGCAAGCTCGTCTGCAGATGCAGCAGCTGCAGCAGAACAACATCGTCTACTTCGATCTGGACAAGTATGACATCCGTTCTGACTTCGCTGCGATGCTGGACGCGCACGCTAACTTCCTGCGTAGCAACCCGTCTTACAAAGTCACCGTAGAAGGTCACGCGGACGAACGTGGTACTCCGGAATACAACATCTCCCTGGGCGAACGTCGTGCTAACGCCGTTAAAATGTACCTGCAGGGTAAAGGTGTTACCGCCGACCAGATCTCCATCGTTTCTTACGGTAAAGAAAAACCTGCAGTACTGGGTCATGACGAAGCGGCTTACGCTAAAAACCGTCGTGCCGTACTGGTTTACTAAGAGAATTGCATGAGCAGTAACCTCAGACATCATTTATTGAGTCTGTCGTTACTGGTTGGCATAGCGGCCCCCTGGGCCGCTAATGCTCAAGCGCCAATCAGTAGTGTCGGCTCAGGTTCGGTCGAAGACCGTGTCACTCAACTCGAGCGTATTTCTAATGCTCACAGCCAGCTTTTAACTCAACTCCAGCAACAACTCGCTGATAACCAGTCCGATATTGATACCCTGCGTGGCCAAATTCAGGAAAGTCAGTATCAGCTGAATCAGGTTGTTGAACGTCAGCAGCAAATTCAGCAGCAGATCGGTAGTCTGAGCAATGGCGGTGCGGCAGGACAAACGCAACAGGCTTCGGGCGATCAGAGTGGGGCCGCAGCTCAGGCAACGCCTGACGCAGCAGCCGCAGCCTCTGGCGCGCCGGTACAAAGCGGTGATGCCAATACCGATTACAATGCAGCGATTGCGCTGGTGCAGGATAAATCCCGCCAGGATGATGCGATTGCCGCATTCCAGAACTTTGTTAAAAAATACCCTGATTCAACCTATATCCCGAACGCCAACTACTGGCTGGGTCAGTTGAATTACAACAAGGGTAAAAAGGATGATGCGGTGTTTTATTTTGCCTCCGTGGTGAAAAATTACCCGAAATCACCGAAAGCGCCAGATGCGATGTTCAAAGTCGGCGTCATCATGCAGGACAAAGGTGACACGGCGAAGGCGAAAGCCGTTTATCAGCAGGTGGTCGCGAAGTATCCGGGTACTGACGGCGCAAAACAGGCGCAAAAACGTCTCGGTTCTATGTGATGAATAGCGCATGACCAGAAATCGCTTTTTTTCTGGTCTTGTCGCGCGAATCATAAGCAGTCAGGTGATCTTCCTCGAAATTCTTGTTGCGCTGCGTTCTTAAATCAGTAATATATGCCGCCGTTGCCACGGGATATCAAACAAACCAAAAGCAACGCAAAAGTGGGTCGTTAGCTCAGTTGGTAGAGCAGTTGACTTTTAATCAATTGGTCGCAGGTTCGAATCCTGCACGACCCACCAA
>NZ_CBFFRL010000127.1:0-14522 GCF_965644215.1 Phytobacter sp. V69 | reverse complement strand
TAGTCATGATAATAGGGCCTTCTGATTAGAAGGCCCTATTATCAATGATTTTTATCCTCGTGACGACACTATCTAAAAACAACCAACTCATTGGTGAAAAAAAAGCCAGCTCGTAAGAGCTGGCCGCAACATGTCCAAAACCTTTTATTCAACAGTTTCTCTCATTAATAGAGAAGACCATCATTACATACTCAGAGAGCTTCGCATTCCTGATGCGCTTTAAGGGTAGATCGGGAAGTAACCACCTGCCATAAAACAAGAAAATTCTTAGCGAAGCGGTTAACGCCAGCGATCCCGTTGCCCCGGTATGTCAAAAATCGGGCCTCTCGTTGGGAATATTGTGGAAAGCCACCGCTGTCGCCACGGATTCTGGCGGCGATCATTTTTCTGCTGATTAAACTCCTGTAATTTCATCACCATTATGAATCGGTTATCGCACGTTGTGGTTTCGTCCATCAGAGGTATGTTGTCGTGCAAGAAAATAAGAAGATGCCCGTATCACCAGACGCCAGGCCAACGTTATGGCAGCTCTGGCAGACCTGTTTTATGTTAGGGGTAACCGGGTTTGGTGGGGTGCTGCCGTTAATGCACCAGGCGCTGGTGGAGAAAAAGCGCTGGCTATCGGATCAACGCTTTGCCGAACTGCTGGGACTGTGCCAGTTTCTGCCAGGAGGAAATGCCGTTAACTTGTGCGTCGCCACCGGGGTCGAGTTTCATGGTCTCAAGGGTGGATTTGTTGCACTAGTGGGATTACTGACCGCACCGCTGCTGATCATCATCGGCCTGGGCAATATCTGGCTGCTCTGGCATGACAATCCGCTGGTCGCTTCGGTCTTCGCCGGAATATCCGCCGCGGCCGCCGGGCTTATCAGTGCCACCGGGCTGAAAATCCTCTTCTCCATGCCACGCGCACTGACATCGTGGCTCATCATGGGCGGTATCATTATCGCCATTGCCGTTATCCGCCTGCCGCTGCTTCCGGTCTTACTGGTCGCCGTGCCGCTGAGCATTGTGCTGAGCTACCGGAAACACACATCATGACCACGCTGTTATCCCTTGCCGTTATCTTTTTACAGCTTTCATTTTTAGCGCTGGGCGGCGGTAATGCCATTCTCCCGGAACTGCAGCGCCAGGTGGTTGACGTCCATCACTGGATGACGTCCCGGGAATTCAGTGAGCTGTTCGCCCTCGCGCAGGCGGCCCCAGGCCCCAATATGATGATTACCTCGCTGGTGGGCTGGCGCGTCGCGGGCATCGCCGGGCTGGTGGTGTCAACCGTTTGCCAGTTCATCCCTTCGTCACTGATCGTGGTGGCGTGCGTGACCCTATGGAATAAAAACACCAACGAGAAAATGAAGCGGGTGTTGAACCATGCGCTGCTCCCCCTGACGGTCGGGCTGGTTATCTCCGGCGGGGCGCTGGTCGCTGGCGCGGTGGTGCATAACGCTCTGCAACTCGCCACCATCGCCGTGTGCATCGTCCTGTTTTTGAAAACCCGCCTTTCGCCGCTGATATTGTTGGCCGCGGGTGGCATTGTCGGGCTGCTCTCTGCCTTATACGGCCTGTAACGTCATCTGCCACACCGCCACATCCAGACTGTCACTCCCCCTTTGTGAAGGGGGCGTGTAGTCTGCAGACTCCCGCTCCTTTTTTCAGCAAAACCTGCCTGTTTTACCCACACAGTCCTGCCCCACGAACATGCATCACTGTCGACATTTGCACCAATTTAGCCATCAAAAAACCTTATCTTGCAGCCAAAAGCCGCGAAATAACGGCATTCAACGCCTGGCACAAAAATGGCATAGAGAAACAAACTTAACCAGTTAGTCAAAAAAACAGGGGAGTCCTGGAATGAGCCAGTTGATCTATGCAGAGGAATCTGCGGTCGTGCCGTTGAAACCGGCAACCGCCACCGCACGGCCTGCCATCAAGGTATACCAGGCCAATGTCATTTATCCGGCGGCCGACCAGCCCGTGCATGCGCTCAAGGACATTAACCTGACCATTCGCCAGGGCGAATTTGTCTCGTTTATCGGCCCTTCCGGCTGTGGCAAAACCACCTTACTGCGCGCCGTTGCCGACCTGGAGCCCATTACCTCCGGCGAAGTGCTGGTCAACGATATGTCGCCCTCCGAAGCCCGACAGGCAGGGGCATACGGCTACGTCTTCCAGGCTCCGGTCCTGCTGCCATGGCGTACCGTGCTGGCAAACGTCAAACTGCCTCTGCAAATCCAGGGCGTGCCGCCAGAACGCTGCGATGAAATCGCCCGCGAGCAGCTGGCGCGCGTCGGCCTGAAAGGCTTTGAGAAAAAATTCCCGTGGCAGCTTTCCGGCGGCATGCAGCAGCGCGTCTCCATTGCCCGTGCGCTCGGTTTTGAACCCAAGATTCTGATGATGGACGAACCCTTCGGCGCGCTGGATGAACTGACGCGCGACAACCTCAACCAGCAGCTACAGCAGCTGTGGTTTAACGAGCAGCGCACGATGGTCTTCGTGACCCACTCCATTTCCGAGGCGGTTTACCTGTCGACCAAAATCGTGGTGATGTCGCCGCGCCCGGGGCGGATTGTGAAGGTGATTGACTCTCCGCTTCCCGCCGAGCGCACCCTTGCCATTCGTGACACCCCGGCCTTTTTACAGCTTGCTGCCGACGTGCGCGAGGCGCTGGTGGAGGGGCATCATGACCATTAGTCAGCGTCTGCATCTCTATGCTCTGCCCGTCGGCAGCGTACTGCTGGCGGCGCTAATCCTCTGGTATGTGCTGGCCTTCGCGCTTAACGCATCCGGGGTGATCGACCGCGTGCTGGCGCCACGCGGCCCCTGGACCAGCAGCGATTTGATCGCCGCGTCCCTCAACGCCACGCGTCCACTGTTGCCCGCGCCGCATCAATTGATTGCCGATATCTGGAACAGCATGACCCAGTGGCCGCTCACCTCACCGCGCAACCTGTTGCTGCACACCTGGGTGACCGCCAGCGCCGCGCTGACCGGTTTCGCCATGGGGGTGGTGCTGGGCATCCTGCTGGCGGTGTGCATTGTGCACTCCCGGACGCTCGATAAAGCGCTGATGCCGTGGATTGTTGCCTCGCAAACTATCCCGGTGCTGGCGATTGCCCCCATCGTGCTGATTATCCTCGGCAGTCTGGGCATCACCGGCATGCTGCCCAAAGCGACCATCGCCATGTACCTGTGCTTTTTCCCGGTCACCATCGCCACCGTTCAGGGGCTGCGTTCGCCGCAAAAAATGGAAATGGAACTGGTACATACCTACGCCGCGCGGCGGGTCGATATCTTCTGGATGGTCCGCCTGCCCTCCTCTCTGCCGTATCTGTTTCCGGCGTTTCGCGTCGCCATTGCCAGCGGTCTGGTTGGCACCATGGTGGCAGAGCTGCCCACCGGCGCACAGGCCGGGCTGGGGGCAAGACTGCTGACCGGCTCCTATTACGGTAACACCATTCAGATTTGGTCTGCTTTAGTGATGGCCTCGCTGCTGGGCCTGGCGTTAACGGGGCTGGTAACCCTGACTGAACGGCTGGTCATGCGCCAGCGTAAGGGGGCGTGATGAAAAAGAGTACGATTCCCGGCACGCTGCTGTTAGTCAGCGCGTTTATCATCGCCGTCCTGTCGCTTATTCAGTTAAGTGGCGATAACGCTGCGTCTGTTGCACTGCGCGCCAATGCACTGTTGCTGATTGTCAGTACGCTGCTGGCCTGTTCACAAACCGTTTTGCGCTCCGCGCTGTTCGCAACGATGCTCGCTGTCTGCGCACTTTGGCTGGCGGTGCTGCCGTTTACGGGCCTGAGCACCCTCGCGCTGGCGCTGCTGGCCGCCGTTAGCGTACAGCGGCTGGCGAGTGCCCCGGTTCCCCCAGCTGCCGTTGCTGCGCTACTCGGCATCTGGCTGCTGTGGTTCTGGCAGGTTCTGGTCACCGGGTTTGCCGTTCCGCAGGTCATCCTGCCTGCGCCACTGGATATCCTCACCGCGCTCGTCGACAGCGTCTCGCTGCTGGCAGGCGACCTGGTGCAGACCGTCCTCAAATCGGTGCTGGCGGGGTATCTGCTGGGCAGCGGTTTAGGCATTGGCGTGGCGCTGCTTATCGACAGACTGCCCTTCCTGCAACGTGGGCTGTTGCCCGTCGCCAGCCTGACCAGCACCGTGCCGCTGGTCGGCGTCGCCCCTATCGCGGTGATGTGGTTTGGTTTCGACTGGCCGTCAAAAGCCGCCGTGGTCATTCTGGTGACCTTTTTCCCGGCGCTGGTCAGCACCCTGGCTGGACTGAAAGCGAGCGGCAAACTCGAGCAAGAGCTGATGTATTGCTACGCCGCCACGCCCCACCAGCAGTTGCGCATGCTGCGTCTTCCCGCCGCGATGCCGTTTATTTTTAGCGCCCTGAAAGTGAACGCCACCCTGGCGCTGATCACCGCCATTGTCGCTGAATATTTTGGCTCACCAACCGCCGGGCTGGGCTTTCGCATCTCTACGGAATCGGCGCGAATGCATATGCCCGTGGTGTGGTCAGCGATTGTGGTGTCGTCGCTGGCGGGTTCGCTAATTTATACCTTGCTGGTCCGGCTCGATCGCCGCGTGAATTTCTGGCATCCCTCGATTCGTGGGATGGCGACGGAAAAGTAAAACAACATAAAAACATGATGATGCACACTAACCCGAGGAGTTATCCCATGATGAAACGTTCCGCTTTTCGCCGGGGGTTGTTGCTGGCGGCAATGTCTGTGGCTTTTACCTTTTCAGCACACGCAGCAGAAAAAGTGACGCTGCAGTTGAAGTGGTTACCGCAGTCGCAATTTGCTGGCTACTACGTGGCGCAGGAAAAAGGGTTTTATAAAGAGGAAGGACTGGATGTCACCATTAAACCCGGCGGTACGGATATTTCTCCGGTCCAGGTGATTGCCGGGAAATCCGCAGATGTGATCGTCAACTGGCTGCCGGATGCGCTGGCGTCACGCGAGGCGGGCGTTCCGCTGGTCAACATTGCCCAGGTTTACGATCGCTCCGGGATGATGCTGACCTGTAAAAAATCGAGCGGCATTAAAACGCCTGCCGATTTCAAAGGCAAAACCCTGGGCGTCTGGTACGGCGGCAACGAGTACCCCTTCTTCAACTGGATGAACAAACTGGGGCTGAAACCTGGCACCGACATTACCATTCTCAAACAAGGTTTTAACGTTGATCCGCTGTTGCAGGATCAGGCGGCCTGTATCTCCACCATGAACTACAACGAATACTGGCAGCTGATCGATGCGGGCTTAAAAGAATCCGATCTGATCACCTTCCCGTATGAGGATCAGGGCGTATCCACCCTGGAAGATGGCCTGTATGTGCTGGATTCCAGCCTGAAAGATCCGGCGTTCGTCGCCAAAATGGCCAGGTTCCTGAAAGCGTCGTTTAAAGGCTGGGACTACGCGGTGAAACACCCGCAAGAGGCGGCGAAAATCGTGGTCGCGGAAGATGCTTCCGGTGCGGCTACCGAAGAGGTGCAGACGCGCCAGATGGAGAACGTGGCGAAGCTGATCACCAATGCCAACACGCCGAAAATCGGCTATCTCGACCCGGCAGCCTATCGCCGTACGATTGATGTCTTACTGCACAGCGGTGGCGATACCCCGGTTATCAAAAAAGATCCGAGTGACAGCGCGATGACTCATACCGTCTGGGATGCCGCAGCGAAACTGAAATAACCCTCCCCCGCCAGGGACGGCGGATTTCACTGGAGCCTGTCATGACTGAAAGCCTGCTGAGCGGCATTGACGTTTCGCTGGAAAAAGGGCGTATTCGCCAGGATAACGAGGCGATCATCATGCCTGCCGCCGAGCGCGTCTTTGCCCGTTACGGATTTCGCGGTGCCACCATGCAGCAGATTGCCGATGCCGCCGAGCTGCCAAAAGCGAATCTGCATTACTATTTCGGCAGTAAACAAACCCTCTATTTGCGCGTACTAGAGTGCATTTTGCACGACTGGCTGGCGCCGCTTGAGGGGATCTCCGCCAGTGCCGATCCCAAAACCGCGCTCGAAGAGTATGTGCGTAAAAAAATTGGTTTTAGTTTTGCCCGCCCGGAAGCCTCTCGCCTGTTTGCCAATGAGATCCTGCAAGGGGCACAGGTGGTCCACCCGCTGTTAAAAACTCAGCTCAGACAACTGGTCGCGGAAAAGGCGCGCATCCTCGATGGTTGGATTGCCAGCGGCAAGCTCCAGCCGATGGACACCACCCACTTCTTTTTTACCGTCTGGTCGATGACCCAAACCTACGCGGATTTTGATATTCAGATTGCCGCCGTACTGGGCGATGACTCTCACAGCGAGGGGGCGCAGCTGCGGGCAACGGAACATGTGTTGCGCTGCGTCTGGCGGATCTGCGGGCTGGAGTGATTCACAAATCTTGCTGCAATATGCAGCAAATAGCGTCAAATATGGTGCGAATTGCACCAAAAAACACCATAAGAAATCACACTATGTTGTTCATGATCCTTTAACTCCCTGAATTTACGCGATCTGCGGCAAACATGCCGCAAATGGCACGTAATTAGCATGGTTATTACGCGAAAACTTAACCATCTGGTCAGGATTTTTAACGCAGGGAGAGATAACCCTGCTGACAATTCAGGAGAAGCATGATGAGCAACTGTTCAGGTATCGACGCCCCCGGGATCCAGCCCGCACGGCTGGCCCCCGACGCGTATGCCCGCGAGTTTGCGGACTGCGCGCCCCCGTTAACCGCCACCCAGGCGGTGATTGAAGCGGAACGCTGTTACTACTGCTTTGACGCCCCCTGTTCCCGGGCCTGCCCGGCGGATATTGATGTGCCGAGCTTTATCCAGCGCATCGCCCAGAGCAACGATCGCGGTGCGGCAGAGGTCATTTTGCGATCCAACGTATTAGGCGCTATCTGTAGCCGCGTCTGCCCAACCGAAACCCTGTGTGAGCAGGTCTGCGTGCGTAACGCACTGGATGGTCGCCCGCTCAATATCGGCCTGCTCCAGCGCCACGCGACCGACCATTTCTTTGCTCATCCCGGTAAGCCGCTGTTCGTTCGTGGCCCGGAAACAGGCAAGCGCATTGCCGTGGTCGGCGCGGGGCCGGCCGGGCTGACCGTTGCCCACCATCTGGCGATAGCAGGCCACAGCGTGGATCTCTTCGATGCCCGTAGTAAAGCGGGCGGTCTCAATGAATATGGCCTTGCCAGCTATAAAGTGACCGACGATTTCGCCGCGCGCGAAGTGGCCTGGCTGCTCTCGGTGGGCGGCATCACGCTGCACGCGGGTCAAACGCTGGGTGAAGGTTTCAGCCTCGCGCAGCTACGGGCCAGCCACGACGCCGTATTCCTCGGCCTTGGGTTAGCGGGCGTGAACCAGCTGGAAAACAGTGGCACCGAACCCGAAGGGGTCTGTGAAGCGGTGGATTTCATCGCCGGTTTGCGCCAGTGCGCGGATCTGAGCCAGCTCCCCGTTGGCCGAAAAGTGGTGGTGATTGGCGGGGGGATGACCGCCGTCGACGCCGCCGTACAGGCGAAAAAACTCGGCGCACAAGAGGTGACGCTGGTGTATCGCCGTGGCGAAGCACAGATGAAGGCATCAGAAAAAGAGCGCCAGTGGGCACAGCTGAACGGCGTGACGCTGCGCCTGTGGGCCGCCCCGCTGCGCTTCGAGCAGCACAACCACCGCCTGACGGGCGTGACGTTCAGCGTGATGCGTGAGGGTGAAATCAGCGATGAGACCTTCACGCTGGAAGCCGACATGGTGCTAAAAGCCATCGGCCAGACCTTCGACAGCGCCCCCGTCGGGCAAAACATTGTGCTCAAACACGGGCGTATCGCCACTGATGAGAGCGGTCGCACTTCGCTGGCGGGCGTCTGGGCCGGGGGAGACTGCTGTGCGGGCGGCCTTGATCTGACGGTTGACGCCGTACGCCAGGGCAAACTCGCTGCCCGTTCAATCGCGCTGGCCCTCACCATCACCGACGCCGCTAACGCCACCTCTTTTCAGGAGCACTCCCATGGCTAGTTTGCACACCGATTTTCTTGGCATCAAAAGCCCTAATCCGTTCTGGCTGGCGTCCGCGCCGCCAACGGACAAAGAGTACAACGTGGAGCGTGCCTTTCAGGCGGGCTGGGGCGGCGTAGTGTGGAAAACGCTCGGGCTGGATCCGCACGTGGTCAACGTCAGCGGGCCGCGCTACGGCACACTGCTCGGGACCGACCGACGCATTTTGGGGCTGAATAATATCGAGCTTATCACTGACCGTACGCTGGCCATCAACCTTGAGGAGATTACCCGCATCAAACAGCGCTGGCCGGACCGGGCGGTAGTGGTGTCAATCATGGTGCCCTGCGAAGAAGAGGCGTGGAAAACCATTCTGCCGCAGGTAGAAGCCACGGGGGCAGACGGTATCGAGCTGAATTTCGGCTGCCCGCACGGCATGAGCGAGCGTGGGATGGGCGCGGCGGTCGGTCAGGTACCGGAATATATCGAAATGGTCACCCGCTGGTGCAAGCAATATTGCAGCCTGCCGGTGATCGTCAAACTGACGCCAAACATCACCGATATTCGCTATCCGGCCAGGGCGGCAAAAGCGGGAGGCGCGGATGCTGTGTCGCTGATCAACACCATTAATTCGGTGATTGGCGTAGACCTCGACCAGATGCTGATGTCGCCGCATACGGGCAGCCAGGGGTCGCACGGCGGCTACTGCGGCCCGGCGGTGAAGCCGATTGCGCTGAATATGGTTTCGGAAATTGGCCGCGACGCGCAAACCCGTGGCCTGCCGATTTCCGGCATTGGCGGGATATCCACCTGGCGCGATGCGGCGGAGTTTATCGCGCTGGGGTGCGGGACGGTGCAGGTGTGTACCGCCGCGATGGTCCATGGCTTCCAGATTGTGCGCGACATGATAAGCGGCCTGGAAAACTACATGGATCAGAAAGGGTTCCAGACCATTGAAGATTTCCGCGGCATGGCGCTGCCAAGCGTCACCGACTGGCGCTATCTCAACCTGAATCACGTGGATAAAGCGGTGATTGACCAGGCGTCGTGCATAAAGTGCGGGCGCTGCCATCTGGTGTGCGAAGACACCTCGCACCAGGCGATTGCCGCGACAACCGGGGAGGAGCGGCGCTTCGAAGTGCGCGAAGAGGATTGTGTTGGCTGCAATCTCTGCGCCTCGATTTGCCCGGTGGAAAACTGCATTTCACTGCGCAGCCTGCAGCCCGGCGAGGTGGATAAGCGTACCGGCAAGGTGGTGACGGAGGTGTACGCCAACTGGACGACGCACCCGAATAACCCGATGGCCGCCACGGCGTAGTTGGCGGTGTGCGACCTGCCCCCCCTCACCCCGACCCTCTCCCTCAAGGGAGAGGGAGAAAAGCAAGGCCAGCTCGGTTCAGTCCCCTCGCCCCTTTGGGGAGAGGGTTAGGGTGAGGGGAAAAGAACATAACCCATCAAACCAAATCACTACAGGAGAAAACGAATGCGTAACCTGTTGATCAAAGGCGGAACCGTCGTCAACGCGGACCACCAGCGTCGTGCCGACGTGCTCTGTGTCGACGGCATCATTGCTGCCGTTGGCGATGCAACCCAGTGGCATATCCCCGCCGGAACCGAAACCGTGGACGCGGGCGGGCTGTACGTAATGCCCGGTGGCATCGACCCGCATACCCATATGAATTTCCCGTTTATGGGCACCACCACGGTCGATGATTTCTACAGCGGCACCGCTGCGGCACTGGCGGGCGGTTCCACCACCATCATCGATTTCGTCATCCCTAACCCACAACAACCGCTGATGGACGCGTATCAGCAGTGGCGCGGCTGGGCTGAAAAAGCGGCGGCCGATTATAGCTTCCACGTCGCCATCACCTGGTGGGACGAGAGCGTGCATCAGGACATGGGCACGCTGGTACAGCAGGAAGGCGTCAACAGCTTTAAACACTTTATGGCCTACAAAAACGCCATCATGTGCGATGACGAAACCCTGATGAACAGCTTCCGTCGCTGCCTGGAACTGGGGGCGATGCCCACGGTACACGCGGAAAACGGCGAGATGGTTTACCTGCTGCAACAAGAGATGCTTAAGCAAGGCATCACCGGACCAGAAGCCCACCCCCTCTCCCGCCCGCCGGAAGTCGAGGGCGAAGCCGCCAACCGCGCCATCACGGTGGCCAGTATTATGGGCGTACCGATTTACGTGGTACACGTCTCGTGCCGCGAATCCGCCGAGGCCATCGCCCGTGCTCGCGGCCGCGGTCAGCGCGTCTATGGCGAAGTGCTCGCCGGGCATTTAGTGATTGACGACAGCGTCTATCGCCATCCGGACTTCGGCTTCGCCGCTGCCCACGTGATGAGTCCACCATTTCGCGATAAATCCCATCAGTCGGCGCTGTGGCATGGTCTGCAATCCGGCCAGCTTCATACCACCGCCACCGACCACTGCACCTTTTGCGCCAGCCAGAAAGCGGCAGGTCGCGACAATTTCAGCAAAATTCCCAACGGCTGCGGCGGCGTGGAAGAGCGCATGGCGGTCATCTGGGACGCCGGGGTCAACAGCGGACGCCTGACGCCGAGCGAGTTCGTGGCAATTACCTCTGCCAATACCGCCCGCCTTTTCAATATCTATCCGCGTAAAGGGTGCGTGGCACAGGGTGCGGATGCCGACCTGGTGCTCTGGGATCCGACGGGCAGCAAAACGTTCTCCGCCAGCACCCACCACTCACGCAATGATTTCAATATTTTCGAAGGTCGTACGGTTACCGGCGTCCCGGCCTTCACCATCAGCCAGGGCCAGTTGGTATGGGTTGATGGCGAACTGCGCGCCCGCGAAGGAGCGGGTCGCTATATCAAACGCCCGCCATTCGGGCCGGATTTCAGCGCAGCGGCAGCATGGGAGCGCCAGCGCGCCCCACAGGCCGTCGCCCGTTAATCACCAGACATTGAGGAAACAATCATGAGCAGTGAAGTCGTTTCACCAGACACGAACAGCATTGATATCAGTGACCTGCGGGTTGATGGCGATCGATTGTGGCAATCATTAATGGATTTGGCGCAAATTGGCGCCACGCCCAAAGGCGGGGTCTGCCGCTTAACGCTGACCGACCTCGACCGCCAGGGGCGTGATTTGGTCGTCGGCTGGGGCAAAGCCGCCGGGCTGTCGGTCGAAATAGACCAGATCGGCAATGTCTTTATGCGCCGTCCAGGCCGCAACAACGCCCTGCTGCCTATTATCGCGGGGAGCCATATCGACACCCAGCCAACCGGGGGAAAATTCGACGGCAATTTTGGCGTTCTCTCGGCGCTCGAAGTTATCCGCACCCTAAACGATCGCGGTATCGAAACCGAAGCGCCGGTTGAGATGGTTTTCTGGACCAACGAAGAAGGCTCGCGCTTTGTGCCCGTGATGATGGGTTCGGGCGTCTTCGCTGGCATCTTCCCGCTGGAGACGGCCTACGCGGCAACTGACACCGAGGGGAAATCGGTAAAAGACGAACTGTTCAAGATTGGCTATGCGGGGGATGTGGTGCCGGGAACCCACCCTATCGGCGCTTACTTTGAAGCGCATATCGAACAGGGCCCTATCCTCGAAGATCGGGATATCGCCATTGGTGTGGTGCAAGCGGTACTGGGTATTCGCTGGTATGACTGTATCGTCACGGGGATGGAGTCCCACGCCGGGCCAACGCCGATGGCAATGCGCAAAGATGCCCTGCAGGTTGCCACGCTTATCATGCAGGAAGTGGTGAACATTGCCGGGCAATTTGCTCCTCACGGGCGCGGTACCGTGGGTATGGTGCAGGTGCATCCCAACAGCCGCAACGTGGTGCCGGGCAGCGTGAAATTCTCCATCGATTTTCGCAATATGACCGATGCCGACGTGGATAACATGGATGCGGCATTAAAAGCGTACATTGCGCAGACGGTCGAAAAAACCGGGCTGAGCGTGGAGCTGAAACAGGTCTCGCATTATCCCGCGGCCCCGTTCCACCCGGATTGTAAAGACGCCGTACAACGGGCAGCGCAAAAATTAGGCTATTCTTTCATGGATATCGTTTCGGGTGCGGGACATGATGCGGTTTATATGAGCATGCTCGCACCTGCCGGGATGATTTTTATTCCCTGTAAGGATGGCATCAGTCACAATGAGATAGAATATTCTTCACCGGAACAGGTCACGTCCGGGGCAAATGTGTTGTTACACGCTATGCTGGAAAAAGCTGGGGTTGTCTCCCGGTCATAATCGGGTGCTTCACAGGAAAAACCCGGTTGCAGGCAATCGGGTTTATTTTTTTCAGCGGACTGAACATTTTTTTTGCAGAAAACTGCCCCGACAACGCCCCGTAAACGCAGATGGGATTTGACTTAAGTCCCTCAGAAGTTTACAAAAGATACGGCCTTCTGTAAGACCCACACGCGTCTTTGCCATTTTCGTCCAGGCTTCCATTTCATCGGTAAGGGAAAATGATGGGGGATTAACCGGTTTCATACTTCATTAACCGGGTTTTTGATTTTTGCAGGCATCTGTATGGAGTATCCAATGTTTTCTTTTGTCGCCCGCCAGGCGATTTTTGATGAAAATATGAACACAGTCGGTTATGAGCTGTTGTTCAGAGACAGCATGACGAACCGGTTTCCCGACGTTACTCCGGAATATGCCACTGCCCAAATCATCGTAGAACAATTTCTTGGTGCGCCCCTCGGTCGCCTTAAGGAATACAGCGCCATCTTCGTTAACTTTCCCTATGAGCTGCTGGTCCAGGGCATGGCCGAGACCTTGCCGAAAGACCGTGTCATTGTGGAAATACTCGAAACCGCTGAACCCACTCCCCGCCTGCTTAAGACCGTAAAACAGCTTTATAAACATGGTTTCCGTATCGCGCTGGACGATTTTGAACTCGGCAATACGTGGAATGACTTCCTGCCCTATGTCAGCATCATCAAGTTTGATGTGCGCATGAGCACGGCGGAAAAGATCAAAGATTACATTGAAAGCAAAGCCGACCTGCTAAAGGGCACCGTTTTTCTGGCGGAAAAAGTCGAAACGCAGGAAGAGTATGAGTGTTTCCGCGACCTGGGTTGCACCCTGTTCCAGGGGCACTTTTTCAGTAAGCCAGTCATTCACGCCAACAACAAGCTTATCCAGAATCAGTCTGTGACCTTAAAGCTGATGAGGGAAGTGAACACGGACTCTCCGGACTTCGGCAAAATAGAAGCGCTGCTGAAACAGGACCTGGCACTCTCTTTCAAGCTGATGCGTTATGCGCAGAATATTGTCTTCAATGCACGCGGCATCAAAAACTTTCGCAGCCAGTCACTGAAAGACATCATCTTCTACCTTGGCACCAATGAGCTACGCCGCTTCGTCCTGGTGGCCTGCTTAACCTCGGTGAACGTCGGCAAAACGGATGAAATTTATCACCGCTGCCTGATTCGCGGAAAATTCTGCGAACTCGCCGCCGCCCGTTCGATCAGCCGTCATTCATCAGATGATGCCTTTATCGTAGGGTTGTTCTCGCAGTTAGACGATATCTTCGAAATGCCGATGGCCGATTTGATTGGCCAGATTGACGTGTCATCCAACGTGATGATGGCACTGAGAGAGAAGCGCGGCCCGCTCTATCCTTACCTGCACCTGGCGCAACTGTATGAAAACCACAAATGGGAAGATGTCAGCGCGCTGGGCCACCGACTCGGCTTAAACCGCAGTGTGGTGGCAGAACTGATGAAGTCTGCTGGCCAATGGGCGGATGATATTCCGACCGGCACCACCGGTTGAGCCGTCACCATGTACTGGCTTCTCTATTCGTAATTCGCAATCACTTCTATCGCCGGTCTGGCTTTGCCAGCCTGAGGCACCGCTTCCGTTTGAATAAAACGTGCCGCCATTTTGATCGTGGCAGAAGGGGCATTTGCACCTAACGCAATCGTTGAGGCGTAACCGCTGACCAGCGAACTGACGGAAACGGGCGTGTTAAACAGCACCGGGTTACCAGGATTAATACCCGCACTCTGTGTGCTGTAATCCCCCCAGCCAAGCTGAACACCATAGCCCTGCGCGCCACCGGCATCCAGTGCGATGGTGCCGTCAAGCTGGTTCCCCAGATGATCGTTTACGATTACCGCCGAGTAGGGAATGATTTTGAGGGACGGTGCTTTATTTGTAAGCGTCTCATCCAGACCGTCTTTTATTTTTGCCCGTGTTTTCTACCATGGACACTTTCACGAACATGGACACTACCGTGGACAGAAACACGCCTTACATCAGCAGACCCTGGATCACTACTGCACTCAGTCTGCGCTTTAACGACGCCCTGACTTACCGTGAAATCGCTGAGCAACTGAACATCAGTACTTCCGCCACGCATAAAATGTTCAAGCGTTTCCGCCGCACGGGTATTAACTGGCCATTGCCGCTGGAATACACGCCCGAGCGCCTGGAAGAGGAACTGTACGCTTTCAATCTTGAAACAAACCTGCCTGTCAAAAAACGCCGCCCGGACTGGCCACTGGAGTTCAAAATTCGC
>NZ_CBFFRL010000126.1:0-14548 GCF_965644215.1 Phytobacter sp. V69 | reverse complement strand
AATAGTCATGATAATAGGGCCTTCTGATTAGAAGGCCCTATTATCAATGATTTTTATCCTCGTGACGACACTATCTACGGCTACGATCCGGAAAAAGCCAAAGCGCTGCTGAAACAGGCCGGGCTGGAAAACGGCTTTGAAACCACCCTGTGGTCGATGCCGGTACAGCGTCCGTATAACCCGAACTCACGTCGCATTGCGGAGATGATCCAGAGCGACTGGGCAAAAGTGGGCGTAAAAGCGAAGATTGTTTCCTGGGAGTGGGGCGAATACCTGGCCGGGATGCGTCGCGGCGAGCATGACACCGCGCTCTTCGGCTGGATGTCAGATAACGGCGACCCGGACAACTTTGCCGATACCCTGTTAGGCTGCGGCAGCGTGAAAAGTGGTTCTAATGCCGCGCGCTGGTGTGATAAAGCGTATGATGGCCCGGTACAGCAGGCCAAACTGACCAGCGACCCGGCCAAACGTGCCGAGCTTTATGGTCAGGCGCAGGAGGTCTTCTATCAGCAGGCGCCCTGGATTGCGTTGGCGAACGGGAAAACCTTCTATGCCACACGTAGCAACGTTACCGGCTATAGCGTCAGTTTGATGGGCAGTGATTTTTCAAAAGCAAAACTGAATTAACAGAGGTAGGCATGTCACATCTGGATGAGGTAATCGCCCGCGTGGACGAAACCATTGCGCAAAGCGTAATTGCAAACATGAACGAACTGCTGGTTGCACTGAGCGACGATGCAGCGCTGAGCCGGGAAGAGCGGTACACCCAGCAACAGCGCCTGCGTCAGGCGATCGCGCACAATGGTCGCCAACATAAAGAAGATTTAGAAGCGCGACGCGAACAGCTCATTAAGGGTGGCACTATCCTGTAAATCAGAACTGGCGTCTGGCAACCAGCCAGGCGCCAATCACCAGCAGCACCGCACCGCATACCGGGCCAATCAAGGCCTTGAGGGCAACGCCCTGGCTTCTGACCACATCCATCACCAGACCCCCAATCAATTGACTGGCCACCAGCACCGCAATGGTTGTCGCTGCGCCCACATACTGATATCCGCTGATGCTGGCAAAGACAAAAAACGAACCGAGCAGACCAGGGATCAGCGTCCACCAGCGAACCGTTGCCAGCAGTTCACTAAAGCCTGCCAGGCCGTGTTTCACCAACAAGATACTGACAAACAGAACGATCCCCACCAGCGAGTTCAGCAACATCGCGATCAGGATAGTGGACGACGATTGGGTGATGCGCACCATAAGGGTGTTTTGCACCACCAGACCAATACCGGCAGCAACCAGGAAGCAGAGGGTAAGCGTCTGGTTCATCAGATGGCGTCCGGATCCTGGCGCTGATCGAGCTGCAACTGCATAAAGGTCAGATCCAGCCAGCGGCCAAATTTGGTACCCACCTGCGGCATCTGTGCGGTTACGGTAAAGCCCAGTTTGTCGTGCAAATGAATTGAGGCATGGTTTTGCGATTCAATCCCCGCCACCATCACATGCTTGCCAATGCGTTTGGCTTCGCTAATCAGCCGCGCCATAAGCTCCTGACCGATTTTTTTGCCCTGGTGATCCGGATGAACATAGACAGAGTGCTCGACCGTGTGGCGGAAGCCATCGAACGCGCGCCAGTCGCCAAAGGATGCATATCCGGTGACAACGTCACCTTCTTCACTCACCAGCACCGGATAGCCGAGCAGGGCGCGTGCCTCAAACCAGGCAATGCGGTTATCCACATCAACCGTTTTGTCATTCCAGATGGCGGCAGTGTGTACGACCGCGTGATTGTAGATTTCTGCAATTGCCGCGCAATCGTCTTTGCTGGCGTAACGAATATTCATGGTTGAACCTCAGTGGTTGTTCACTATAGTATTACGACATGAATACTATCACAGACAACATAAATCAACGGATCAGTGCGCGAATTCGCGTTGAACGTGAATCGAGGGGCTGGTCGCTCAGCGAACTGGCCGAGCGAGCCGGGGTTTCCCGCGCCATGATCCACAAGATTGAACGCGGGGAAAGCAGCCCCACGGCGACGCTGCTTGCCCGGTTGTCAGGAGCATTCGGCATTAGCATGTCAACCCTGATTGCTCGCGCCGAGATGCAGGAAGGCAAACTGCTGCGTTTCGTCGATCAGCCCGTCTGGCGCGACCCGCAGACGCACTATTTGCGCCGGCATATTTCGCCACGCAGCGATCTGCCCATCGATCTGGTGCAAATCGACTTGCCCGCAGGCAGCAACATCCCGATGCCTGCATCCTCTTACGCGCTGGCCCGGCAGTTAATCTGGCTACAGGAAGGGGAACTGGTGTTTATGGAAGGCGATACGCGTCATGAAATGAAAGCGGGGGACTGCCTGGAACTCGGGCCGCCCAACAACTGTCGTTTCATCAATGAAAGCGACGCTTCCTGCCGTTATCTCGTGGTTCGCCTCAATCCAGGCAGCTCATAATGCATATGCATCTCCTGTTTTCCACGACTAGTATCAATAGAACTTTTCATGGGAACAGGAGAGCAACATGAAACAACAACCTCAACGTAACCGCCGCTGGGTACTGGCATCAAGGCCGAAGGGTGCACCTGGTGTGGATAATTTTCGCCTTGAAGACGATGCCGTCGCCACCCCAGGCGAAGGCCAGGTTCTGCTCCGTACCGTCTACCTTTCACTCGATCCCTATATGCGCGGGCGGATGAGCGACGCGCCGTCTTACAGTCCGCCGGTACCAATTGATGGCGTCATGTGCGGCGCAACTGTTAGCCGTGTTATGCGCTCACATCATAGCGATTTTCGTGAGGGTGACTGGGTGCTGGGCTACAGCGGCTGGCAGGACTACGAGATTTCCGGCGGCGAAGGGCTGGTAAAGCTAAGTGAAAATCCTGAACACCCGTCATGGGCGCTGGGCGTACTCGGTATGCCGGGTTTTACTGCCAATATGGGGTTGCTGGATATCGGACAACCCAAAGCGGGAGAGATGCTGGTCGTGGCCGCTGCCACGGGGCCGGTGGGCGCAACAGTAGGCCAGATTGGTAAACTGAAAGGCTGCCGGGTGGTGGGCGTTGCCGGAGGCAGTGAGAAATGTCGCCATGCGGTGGACGTTCTCGGTTTTGATATGTGCCTCGATCATCACGCCAGTGATTTTGCTGAACAACTGGCGAAAGCCTGCCCGCAGGGTATCGATATTTATTTCGAGAATGTAGGCGGTAAGGTATTTGATGCAGTGTTGCCATTATTGAATACCTCGGCACGAATTCCGTTGTGCGGGTTGATCAGCGGTTATAATGCAACGTCTTTGCCGGACGGTCCGGATCGCGTTCCGTTATTAATGGCAACGCTTTTGAAAAAAAGAATTCGTTTACAAGGCTTTATTATTAGCCAGGATTATGGTCACCGAATTAACGAATTCCAGGGTGACATGTCACAATGGGTGAAAGAGGGCAAAATCCATTATCGTGAGCAAATCACTGACGAGCTTGAAAGTGCGCCTGAGGCGTTTATCGGTTTACTTGACGGAAAAAACTTCGGCAAAGTTGTGATTCGCGTTGGGGCAAACGACTAAAAATGGTGGTGACGGTGAAAACCGTCATCATAATTCGTGCAAAATTTTTAAAAACGTCTTTAATTATACAAGCATAAGGAATCGACGACCTTATCGGTAACGGTTCCTGGTAGTTGTGCATAACAAATAATTTTTTGTTCTAACTTTACGCGTCAATCCAATACCAGGCATGCTAATACATAATATATCCTAAGGAAATTATAATTACGGACACGCTACCAGGCTGAAAACAAATAAGAATTTAGACGGGACATAATCACATGCTTGATTTGGAAAAAGCGCAACGGACGAGCCTTACTATGCAGGTAGAGGCAAGTCTGAAGAGTGCGCTTATTATTGGTGCGCTTAAACCTGGCGCTCGGCTCATCACGAAAGAAATCGCGGATCAATTAGGAACCAGTATTACTCCCGTCAGGGAAGCATTACTGCGTCTTGTTTCCGCAGGCGCACTTCATGCTACGCCTGCGCAAGCATTCCTGGTTCCGGAAGTGTGCAAGGCGCGATTCACTGAAATTAACCATATCCGCAAAAACCTTGAAGGTATGGCCGTGCGTGCAGCCAGCAAAAATATGACGGCGGGAAAAATTCATGAATTGCGTATTCTGGCACAGGCATTTAGTGAAGCTGTAAAAACTGGAAATACGGAATTGACATTGCAGTCAAATCGGGTATTCCGTTTTGCCGTTTATCATTATGCGGAAATGCCAACACTTACCGCTATTATTGAGCAATTATGGGTTCGTATTGGCCCATGCTTTAATTATCTTTATCCTTCGTCTCCGGAGTTATCACGTGGCTATGATTATGGATATTTAATATCCGCGCTGGAAAATGGCGACGAAAACGGTTGCGAAAATGCAATATGCCAGACAATTGATGATGGTGCGGTCATATTGTTAAAACAATTCAGTAGCTGAATGATAGTTTAGTATAGTAATTGTTCAGCAATGTTTGATGATTTTTTAGCGTGCTCCTCTCCAAAAATTTGGCAAAGGGGAGCATCATCATCACGTTTTTCACATCCTGCGACATCTACCCCTTAACTCCCTGTTGCGCCTGCCGATAATCCACTCGTGCTATGTGGAGCACTAACATTGATGTGATGCAAGGAGTATGGGATGTCTTTTAGCCAGGGGTTGAGAAATATTAATATCAGCAAAAAGCTGTCAGTCGGGTTCGGCATTGTGCTGTTCCTGGTTGCCATCGCGACCGTTCTGAGCGTGCTGCGGTTTAAAGAAATCCGCGATATTTACGCAAAAACCAATTTGATCTACAGCATCAATATCGAAGTTTTTCAGGCCAAGATTAACCGCCTGAAGTATCTCTATGGCGATGATAAAGCCGGTCCGATCATGTCCGACTTCGTCAAACACGCCGCTCAGCTCACCGCCAGCGCGAGTGAGATGTCATGGAATGATGAAGAGAAAGCGCTTTTGCATGCGCTGGCAGGGCATCTGGCCAACTTTGAGGCGGGCACTGCTGAAATGCAGCAGGCCACCAATGCAGTAAAGTCTGTGCGCGATAGCATGGACCAGATCGGGATCGACGACCAGCGTTCGCGCTTTAGTGCACTTATCGCCACGCCGGTGGCCGACAATGCCTTAAGCGCGCAGATTTTTGATCAGTTGATCGCCATTGGCGGCGTACGTGATGCGGCGTTAATGGTGCGCTTTAGCCCAACCAAAGAAACGCGCGATATTCTCGACGACCGTTTCAGCAAAGCGCAGACCGCGGTACAGACGCTTTCGGGTCAGCTTCCGCAAGAGCTGGTAACACCGCTGCAGACGCTGTGGGGGGAAACCACCCGCTATCACGACCTGAGCGTGAACTATTTTACCGCCGTACAGGCAATCAAAACGGCGGAAGATAAGGTCAAAGTCGCCGGGGATGACAGCAGCGCCGACATCAAGAAATTGATTGCGCGAGTCAAAACCTATAACGATGCTCTGGCAGACAACTCCAGTACCACGGCGGCCATTATCGGCATTATCGCCATTCTGATTGGCGTGATTGTCTCCTGGTGGATTATTCGCCAGATTACCCGTCCTGTTGTGCATAACCTGGAGCTGGCAGAGCGTATTGCCAACGGCGATCTCAGCTCGCAGATCACCGCCCAGAGTGATGATGAACTGGGTAAACTCACCGCCGCGATGGGCCGTATGAATACCCGCCTGCGCGAAATGATTTTTGACGTACGCAACAGCGTGTCGCAGGTTTCTCGTGCGGCAACCGAAATCGCCGAAGGCAATACCGATCTCTCTTCCCGTACTGAACAACAGGCAGCCGCCGTCGTGCAAACTGCGGCCAGTATGGAAGAGCTGACCGCGACGGTGAAAAACAACGCCGACAACGCGCGTAACGCCAGCAGTCTTGCTGCGCAGGCATCCCGCACCGCCAGCGAAGGCGGCAACGTGATGCGTGAAGTAGTGAAAACGATGAGCGATATCCACAACAGCTCAAACAAAATTGCCGACATTACGGCGGTCATTAACAGCATTGCCTTCCAGACCAACATTCTGGCACTGAACGCCGCGGTAGAAGCCGCGCGTGCGGGCGAGCAGGGTCGTGGTTTTGCGGTGGTGGCCAGTGAAGTACGTAACCTGTCTCAGCGCAGTTCCCAGGCCGCGAAGGATATCGAACAGCTGATTAGCGAGTCGGTTTCGCGCATCAATACCGGGAGTGAACTGGTGGCGAAAGCCGGGGAAACGATGGGCCAGGTGGTGCAGTCGGTCACCCGTGTGAATGACATCATGGGCGAAATCTCTTCTGCATCGGAAGAGCAGAGCCGCGGGATTGAGCAAATTGCCCGTGCGGTAGGTGAGCTGGACAGTACCACACAGCAAAACGCCGCGCTGGTAAGCGAATCGTCAACCGCAGCGGGTTCACTGGAAGAGCAGGCGTTACGCCTGGAGCAACTGGTTGCCACGTTCCGTCTGGAGGCGGGGGCCGCATCGATGAAAGCCTCGACGCCTGCCAAACCGCAACCGCCGGTATTCTCGCCGCGCAAACCGGCTGAGACAACCAGCGACGACGGCTGGACAACGTTCTAAATAAATCCGTTCTGATACGACAGGCGCCCTCTCTGTAAAAGGAGAGGGCGTCTGCTTATTCAACGTCCATCACTCAAAGCGATAAGCAACCGACAAGCCCACGCCGTAGTTGCGTCCCGGTGCCGGTTCGTAATAACGACCATTCGATTCATTCACAATCACCGAGCCGACATACGAACGGTCAAACAGGTTATCCACGCGCCCGAAAACATCCATCATCCAGTTACCGTAGCCAAATTTATAGCCGGTATTGAGGCCGACCACCGTCCAGGACGGCGCCGTTGCCGTGTTTTCGTCATTGGCGGCGATATCGCTCATATAACGCACATCCGCGCCCGCATACCAGCCTTGCTCAGGAATATAGCCCAGTGAGGCAAAGCCCATATTGCGCGCGATCCCGGGAATACGGTTACCGTTACAACTGCTATCGCCGCAAACGTCGCTGCGGTAGGTGGCGTCAAGATAGGTCCACGCCAGTTTTGCCCGCCAGTTTCCGGCGAATTGCTGATCGAGTGCCAACTCCGCCCCCTGACGACGCGTCTTACCGGCGTTTTATAGGTTGTGCGCCCGCCGCTGCTGGTATCGGTGACAATTTCATTGTCGGTATCGGTCCGGAACAATGCCGCACTTAACAGACCGTAGCCGACGCGGGTTTTGCTGCCGATCTCAACGGTGTCGTTTGTTGATGGTTTAAGGGCGAAATTGAGCCCGCTTTGTCCGTCCGAACGGTACGAAAGCTCGTTGATGGTGGGGGTTTCAAAACCACGGCCAGCGGCGGCATACAGATTCCAGCTATCGGTCACTGCGTACTTGAGTGACCCGGCTGGCAGCCATTTGTGATAGCTGGCGTCACCGCTGTCATCGCCGTTGGTTGCCGTGATGTAATGGTCGTTTGAATCAAACCAGACTGAGCTGTAGCGCAGGCCTGCATCCAGCGACAGTTTGTCGGTCAGTTGCCAACTGGTTTGCACGTACGGGTCGACGTTCCACATCAGATTGCGCTCGTTACGGCGCAAGTTGCCCTCGCGGCCATAGTCCGGTGCGCCATTGACCATGACAAAGTTTTCATAGCCTTTGCGCTGCTCTGTCATGGTTTCGTAATTCAGCCCGCTGGTTACCGTCACCGGGATCAGCAGTTCACCGCGATGGGTCCAGCGAGTATCGATCCCCTGATAATGGCGAGTCAGGTCGATAACGCCCCCGGCATGTTGCGGATTCAACTGCGGCGCGCGGGGAATTGACTGGAACTGGGTGGTTTCGCGCTCGCCGGCATACATCATCACGCTGAGATCGTCCTTCGCGCTGAGCTGGCGCTCGTAACGCAATCCGGCCTGCGTCTGTTTAACCGTTTTGCGCGTGTCATACTACACGGCACGGGGAGACTGGCGCGGGTTATTGTGCCATTCCTCTTCAGTCAGGCCGCCGGGATCGTTCGCCTTAATGTCGACGCTATTGAAAATCAGCGTCAGCTTGCTGGCCTCGTCGATACGCACGCCCAGTTTGGCATTCGCCAGATTTTTGCGCGCACCGCTGCGATCGCGGTAGCCATGGGTGACGAAACGGGTGGAGGAGACCGTGTAATCCACATCCCCCGGCTGCGTGCCGTCGCCCACTGCACCGCTGGCTTTGGTGCCGTAGCGCCAGCTTCCGTAACTGCCGTAATAGCTGCTGGCTTCAATTTCTGTCGGCTGATGGCCCGTTTGCGTGGTGACATTCACCACACCACCAGACGCGTTGCCGTACAGAGCAGAGAAGGGGCCGCGCAGCACGTCGATACTCTCGACGCTGGTGAGGTCGATGTTGGAGGTTTGCCCTTGTCCATCCGGCATGGTGGCGGGGATCCCGTCCACATACATACGAATACCGCGCACGCCGTAGGTTGAGCGGGAACCAAAACCGCGAATTGAGAGCTGTAAATCCTGGGCGTAGTTCTGGCGGTTTTGCACCTGTAAACCGGGTACGCCGCCGAGCGATTCCGAGAGATTGATTTGCGGCGTGGCCTGACGGATATCGTCACCGTTGACGACGCTGATGGCCGCCGGGGTATCGAGTTCAGACACCGTCCGGGGTGCGGCACTGACGATCATCGTCTGTTCGCTGTCTGCTGCCATCACGACAGGCGCATAGATGACCGGGAGTAACAGCGCAGGCAACGCTGTTCGGGAAAGGGCAAAAATATTCATAAATTGACCAGAGTGGGAAACGAACCAAATGGGAACATGGCGCAATGTTAATATCTTTAACAATTCATGAAAACCATAAGGGCACATTACGTTAACGAAAAGTGTAGATAGCACAGAACGCAACGGTAAAGATAGATTTATTACTCCACATTGATTCTCATAATGATTACTATTCTCGTTCAATAAGGCAAGGCCACGATCTTGCCGCAGGAGAGCATGTGAAGCAGAAATACACTTGTTTATCAAAGGGAGTCGTCATGTCTTTACGTCATTTATCCACACCGCGTCTGCGTCGTTCACTGTTGTTAGGTTCACTGCTGCTGGCCGGGACATTCCATGCCCAGGCTGCCGAGGAAATGCTGCGCAAAGCCGTCGGTAAAGGCGCGTACGAAATGGCCTACAGCCAGCAGGAAAACGCGCTGTGGGTGGCTACCTCGCAGAGCCGTAAAACCGATAAAGGTGGCGTGGTCTACCGTCTGGATCCGGTCTCACTGGACGTGACGCTGGCTATTCACAACGATCTGAAGCCGTTTGGTGCGGCGATCAACACCAAAACGCAAACTCTGTGGTTTGGTAACACCACCAACAGCGCGGTGACGGCAATCGACGCGAAAACGGGCGATGTGAAAGGGCGCCTGGTACTTGATGACCGCCAACGTAGCGAAACCGTGCGTCCGCTGCAGCCGCGTGAGCTGGTGGTGGATGAAACCACCAACACCGTTTACATCAGCGGTATTGGCAAAGAGAGCGTGATTTGGGCGGTCGATGGCGACACGCTGAAGCTGAAATCCACCATTGCCGACACCGGTAAATTCAGCACCGGTCTGGCGATCGATGCCGCAGCGAAGCGTCTGTTCGTGACCAACGGTGACGGCGAATTACTGACCATCGACACTGCGACCAATAAAGTTCTGTCGCGCAAAAAACTGCAGGATGACGGCAAAGAGCACTTCTATCTGAACCTGAGTCTGGACACCGCAGGCCACCGCGCCTTTATTACCGACTCCAAAGAGCCTGAGGTTCTGGTCGTTGATCTGCGTGATGGCAAAGTGCTGCAAAAAGTGGCCGCGCCGGAGTCTCTGGCCGTGCTGTTTAACCCGACGCGCAACGAAGCCTACGTGACCCATCGTCAGGCGGGCAAGGTCAGCGTTATTGACGGTAAAACCTATAAAGTGGTGAAAACCTTCGATACGCCAACCCATCCGAACAGCCTGGCGCTCTCTGCCGACGGCAAAACGCTGTTTGTCAGCGTGAAACAGGCGTCAAGCAAAGAGAAAGAAGCAACCCAACCGGATGACGTGATCCGCATCGCCCTGTAATCACGGCCATAAAAAAAGCCAGCCGGTGGAATGCCTGGCTGGCTTTTTAATTATCTAAACGTCAGTTTACTTTGCGGTTTCTTCCACAAGCTCAGCAGGTGTGGTGCTTTCACCCACCACAGGTGCGGTGCTGTGAATCTCCGCGACGCGTTTACGTACGCCGAACCAGCCGAGAATCAGCAGAACAACCAGCAGCGGGATACAGCCAATGGTCAGGGTGCCGTTCGGGTAATCGAACGCCATCAGAACCAGAACGGTGAACAGGAACAGCAGGGTCAGCCAGGAGGTGAAAGGCGCACCCGGCATTTTGAAGCTCACTTCCGCCGCTTTGCCTTCATTGATAGCTTTACGCAGACGCATCTGACACAGCACGATAAAGGCCCAGGACGCGATGATACCCACTGATGCCTGGTTCAGAACGATTTCAAACGCCTGCGCCGGAACCAGATAGTTCAGGAACACGCCGACAACGTACACCGCCAGGGTCGCAAGGATACCCGCGTACGGTACGTGCTGTTTGCTCATTTTGGACATGAACTTCGGTGCGGAACCGCCCATCGACATGGAACGCAGGATACGGCCCGTGCAGTACAAGCCGGAGTTCAGGCTCGACAGCGCAGCGGTCAGGACCACGATGTTCATCACATCGCCCATGTACGGCACGCCCAGTTTGGAGAAGAAGGTCACGAACGGACTCTGACCCGGCTGGTAGGCCATCCACGGCAGCAGCAGAACCAGCAGTACCACGGAACCGACATAGAACAGGCCGATACGCCAGATAACGCTGTTGATCGCTTTCGGTACGGTTTTTTCCGGGTCTTTACATTCACCGGCTGCGGTACCAACAAACTCGATAGACGCAAAGGCGAAGACCACGCCCTGGATCAGCACCAGTGCAGGCAGCAGACCATGCGGGAAGAAACCGCCATTATCGGTGATCAGGTGGAAACCGGTCGTGTTGCCGTCAAGCGGTTTACCGGAACCGAGGAAAATGGTCCCGACAACCAGGAAGGCAACAATCGCCAGTACTTTCACCAGTGCGAACCAGAATTCCATTTCGGCGAACCATTTAACGCCGATCATGTTCATGGTTCCGACGATGGCCAGCGCGCCGAGGGCAAAGACCCACTGCGGCACATCGCCAAACGCACCCCAATAATGCATATATAACGCAACGGCAGTGATATCCACGATACCGGTCATTGCCCAGTTGACGAAATACATCCAACCGGCAACGTAGGCCGCTTTTTCACCCATAAATTCACGGGCATAAGAGACGAAGCTGCCGCTGGAAGGGCGGTGTAATACCAGCTCACCCAGTGCACGCAGAATAAAGAAGGAGAAAATACCGCAGACCAGATAAACGATAGCCAGTGACGGCCCCGCCATCTGCAGACGCGCTCCCGCGCCTAAGAATAACCCTGTCCCAATTGCCCCGCCGATGGCGATCATTTGCACCTGGCGGTTGCCCATCGCTTTGTTATAACCCTCTTCGTGAGAGTTTAACCAGCGTCGTTTCGCGGCCTGATGATCCGCCGCGTTATTGTTGGTTGTTTTCATTACGTTACCCGTTGACCTGTCTGAACCTTTTTAAATTCCTCGACCCCGCGGAGCGAATAGACAATCGTTTGCTCGTTTGGGAAAGCGTTCTGCCTTTTCAATCATTCTACGTATGAATAAGGCACAACATGGCGGAGCATCCTACCCGCATTTTTTGGGCGACGCAAAACATACGAGACGAAAAAACGATGACTATTAGTTGAAATTGTGACGCCAGCAGCGGCTAACAGTTTAACCGATTCAGTATGGCGAAAAAGGCGGCAGAAATGACTAAACATGCAGTAAGATAATGTGATATTGACGGTCTGATTCAGTACATCGTCATGTCGGCGCTTCATAAGTGTAAATAATGACCAGACACTGCCAGATGGCTTACTTTGCAAATTTTTTGCTTATTTAATGTAAATTAATTGTTTCACAACGGCGTAACCCGGTCTCAATAATGCAGACATGTTTCCCAATAAGAGCGTGCTGCATGTCTTATCGTCTGAGTTTGCTGGATAAAAGCCCGATAGCGGAAAACGAAACCGCCCACGATGCGCTGAATCGTACCTTACAGCAGGCGCAACAGGCCGAAAGCGGCGGGTTTCACCGCTTCTGGATTGCGGAACATCACAACACGGCCCAACTGGCCAGCCCATCCCCAGAATTGCTTATTGCCTGGATTGCCGGACAAACGCAGCGTATTCGCGTCGGCTCCGGTGGCGTCATGCTGCAACACTACAGCCCCTACAAAGTGGCGGAAAACTTCAACGTGCTGGCATCGCTGGCGCCGGGTCGTATCGATATCGGTATCGGCAAAGCGCCGGGTGGTTTGCCGTTATCCACCCAGGCGCTGCAGCGCGGTTTGCATCCAGAGGAGAAGGGCAGCTTTGCCGATCAGATCGGCGAACTGGATGGCTGGCTTAAAGGAACGCAGGGCACTGCCGATGCGGAATCCCTGGTCGCCACACCGCAGCCTAGGGTGCGGACAGAGGGCTTTTTACTTGGGGCGAGCCTCGAGAGCGCGCGTCTGGCGGCGAAACTCGACTGGAACTTCGTTTTTGCTGCCCATCTGAATGGCGACAAAACATTGTTGCGTGACGTTGTCACTGAATGGCGAACACTCAGTCAGCGAGAGGTGATTGTCGCCGTGCAGGTAATCGTTGCCGCCACGCAAAGCGAGGCCGCTCATCTGGCGCAGCAGGTGGAAATCTGGGGCGTTGAGCTGGAAAACGGCCAGCGGGTGAGTATCTCCAGCGAAGCGCAGGCACAGGCTTTTGCGCGTCAGGCAGGTAGCCCGGCGGTGCGTATCTTCCGCCGGGAACCGTCGCTGATTAAAGGCACTGCCGATAGTGTACTGGCCGGGCTGGATACACTGGCCGCCGAGTTTGGCGTGGACGAGTTTATTCTTGATAATCCGCTGGTTGACCCTGTTGCGCGTATCGCATCACTGCGCCTGCTAAGCGATGCCTGGCAGCAGACCACGGTGGCACAGGAGGTGGCGCAATGCATTTTGCTCAACAGCTGATTGACTGGCGCCGCGAGTTACACCAGTACCCGGAATTGTCGTTGCAGGAGTTCGAAACCAGCCGCCGGGTGCGCCACTGGCTGGAAAATGCCGGGCTGCGTTTAGTGCTCACCACCTTGCCAACAGGCGTGGTGGCGGAAGTGGGCAGCGGCGACAAAATCATTGCCCTGCGTGCCGACATCGATGCGCTGCCAATAGAAGAGGCGGTCGACGTCCCCTACGCCTCGCGCAATAAAGGGGTGATGCACGCCTGCGGTCATGATGTTCATACCAGCGTGATGCTCGGTGCAGCGCTGCTACTGAAAGCGAAAGAATCTGAGCTGGCTGGGCGCGTGCGTTTGATTTTCCAGCCTGCGGAAGAAAATTTCGGCGGGGCAAAACGGTTGATTCAGGCGGGTGCGCTGAACGGCGTCGACGCCATTTTTGGGATGCACAATGAACCCGGTCTGCCCGTGGGTACATTCGCCACGCGCGGCGGCCCGTTTTATGCCAACGTCGATCGCTTTGTGTTGCAGGTCGGTGGCAAAGGGGCGCACGCCGCGCGTCCCCATGAAGGCAACGACGCTATCCTGCTCGCCAGCCAGCTTGTGGTCGCGCTGCAAAGCATCGCCAGCCGCAATGTGGACACCCTGGATTCAGTGGTACTGAGCGTGACCCGGATGCAGGGTGGTAATACCTGGAATGTGCTGCCGGAACAGGTCGAACTGGAAGGTACGCTGCGAACCCACCGCAGTGAAGTGCGTGAAAAAGTGAAAGCGCGCGTCAATGATATCGCCGCTGGCCTGGCCCGCGCCTTTGATGCCGGGATCACCGTACGCTGGTTTGAAGGCCCATCGGCACTGGTCAACAATGAACGCTGGGCGGCCTTTACCCGTGATGTTGCCGACTGGCACGGGTATAACACGCAGCTCGCGCAATTACATATGGGCGGGGAAGATTTTGCCGTCTATCTCGAGCATATTCCTGGCGCGTTTGTCAGCATCGGCAGCGCCAGTGAATACGGTTTGCATCACCCGTCGTTTAATCCCGACGAAGCGTTAATAGAAGACGCGGCGCGCTATTTCGCGCTGCTGGCGGAAAAAGCCTTACTCCAGCCATAACGGAAAAAAAGACAGCCTGGGGCATCAGCTCCGGGTGATCTGTTGCCTGAAAATGAGGATGGAATATGTCACAAGCTCGACAACTGCGCCTGGGCACCATATTACACGGCGCATCCGGAAATATGTCCGCGTGGCGACACCCGGCGGCGAAGGCAGATGCCAGTATTAATTTTGCCTTTGTTCAGGAAACCGCGTTAAGGAAGGTGCGATTTAATCGGTGGGGTTCAGTGGAGTCCTTAGCTGTATTAGCCTTACCTTAGCTGAGCTGT
>NZ_CBFFRL010000125.1:0-14790 GCF_965644215.1 Phytobacter sp. V69 | reverse complement strand
AGTCATGATAATAGGGCCTTCTGATTAGAAGGCCCTATTATCAATGATTTTTATCCTCGTGACGACACTATCTAGCTAATTAAAAAGATTAAAATTTAACCTTGAAATCCTGCCCGCTATGCGTCTATCCTTTGCCCCGACGAATCCCTCGTCTCACTGAGGCCCACTGAAAATGGATAAACACACCTGCTGACTTCGAATCCTTGCTTCGCGTTTATGGCGAGCAGGGGATGTATTGATTTCACTCAGGAGTGCTTATGGCTCAGTGCGCCCAACCCCCCTCATTTATTTTGCATCAGGTCACCTGTCAGTTTGCGACGGGCGTGACGCTTTTTGGCCCAATTTCTCTTTCGCTCGAACCCGCGTTGTGTGGTCTGGTCGGGCGCAACGGCAGTGGTAAAACCCGGTTACTGCATCTGCTGGCAGGGCTGGAACGCCCTGCATCCGGGCATATCGAACGTTTTGGTTCTTTGGCCTGTGTCGCCCAACAACATCTGATTTCTCCGTCGACGACGCTGGCTGAACTGCTGGGTTATGACGCGATTTTTGCAGCCCGCCGGCGTATCGAATCGGGTGATTACCTGCCAGACGATCTCGAACGTATGGAGGGTTTATGGGATCTCGAAGAACGCCTGACCGCGGCTTTTGTGGATGCCAGCCTGCCTGCGTTTATCCCCGAGCGACCCGCCGCAGAACTGAGCGGTGGCGAATGCGTACGCGCGCTGCTGTGCGCGGTGTTTGTGAACGACGCCGATTACCTGCTGCTTGATGAACCGACCAACCATCTCGACAGGCAAGGACGAGAGTGGTTTTACGCGCGGCTTGCCCGTCGGCAGGGCGGGACGCTGGTGGCGAGCCACGATCGTGAACTGTTGGCGCTGATGCCGCGTATTCTCGAATTATCTCCTGCCGGGATTCGCAGCTATGGCGGTAATTACGCCGACTACCAGCGTCAGCGCGACGCCGAGCAGCAGGCGGCTCAGGCGGCGCTGGAACATGCTGCCACCGAACGTCGCCGAACCCGCAGCCGCCTACAAAAGGAGCATGATGCCAGCCAGCGGCGGTCGGCCCAGACCCTGCGAACCGTGGATACGCTCAATATCGCCTCGTTCGAGCGGGTGAAATACAAGGGGGCGGCGAAGGAGCGGCCTGGCACGCTGCGCCGACAGCATCGCGAGCAGAACGTGGCGCTCAACGCCGCTGTGGCTCAGGCCAGAGAGCGGGTTGAAGAAGACGCTCCGGTGATGTTTACGCTGCCGGGCAGCCAGGTGGCTGAGGGAAAACAGGTGCTGGTGCTGGATAATCTGATCCTGCCCTATGGCGCGCCGTTCCTGCTCAACTGGCGGATGGACGGGCCGATGCGCGTCGCGCTGCGTGGGCCCAACGGCTGTGGAAAATCGACCCTGCTGCGCGTCATGCTTGGCGAGGAGATGCCGCTTTCCGGCACCTGTCGGGTATCGGTCACCACGGCGTATCTCGACCAGCATCTGTCGCAGCTGGATCTTTCCCTCTCGGTGCTGGCACACCTTCACGCGGGCGATACGCCGCTGGAAGAGGGCAACTTGCGCACCCGCCTGGCACAGCTGCAACTGGGCGCAGAAAAAGTGACTTTGCCGTTGGCGGCGTTAAGCGGGGGAGAACGCCTGAAAGCGGCGCTGGCCTGCGTGCTCTGGCGTCGTGAGGCCACACAGCTACTTTTGCTTGATGAACCGACAAACCATCTTGATTTGGCTTCGATGCAGGCGATTGAGTCGGCGCTGTCGACGTTTCCGGGGGCGATGGTGGTTGTGTCCCACGATGAGGCATTTCTGGGTGGGCTAAACTTAACGCATTGGATTGAGTAGCGGGAATCAGGGTGGCACTGCGAAAGGGTGTAACCTGGATATTGACCCCCGTCATCGCGGGGGTATGTCCATCAAGCTTTATTCCATCAACTGCTTACTGAGCATCGGATTTGAATGAATCAGGCGCATCAGTTTCATTTCAGTGGCTGAGGGGCGTACACGTTTTGATTCCCATTCCTGAACCATGGCAACACTCACACCCATCGCGCGTGCAAAGTCATCAATCTTCAACCCAGTTCCGCGTCTTAATTGTTCAAACTCGTTGAAAGAAGTGGGTTTTTGAGTCAGGGTAACCGTCTGCGTTACATCTTTAAAAACAATCTGTTCCAGACTGCTAAGCAGCTCAAACATCGGATCTTTATATTCCATTGAGAACTCCTCATAAATCACACAGCGGGTTCGTGATACAGCACAAGTAAGAATAGTCGGTAAAAATCCTGATGGAAGAGGGCTGTCACGATATATCCGCGCCTTGCGCTTTTTTCATGCGTTTGAAATGCATATTCAAACGTTTCGCTGGAGGTTAATTACTTGATTAAGCAAGCCCAGGATTGAATTGAGTATTTTTTTGTAAATGGTTAGAAAAAAGTCGCATGAAGAACTGCAGTGAATGGGTTGGTCTGGCACTTGCCTCAGCATCAATAAGAAAGCATGGAAAAGGGTATCCTGCGAAGCCGACCTGGACTATCCTTGTAACCCGTCAGGCACGCGTGTTGCGTTGTGCGCATTTTTGGGTGAAAGGAGTATTAAAATGGCGACAGGTAAGTCCTGCTCTCGCTGGTTTGCGCCTCTTGCGGCGTTGTTAATGGTAGTTGGCCTGAGTGGGTGTTTTGACAAAGAAGGCGATCAGCGCAAGGCGTTTATCGATTTCCTACAAAATACGGCGATGCGTAGCAGCGAACGTCTCCCCGCTCTGACAGCAGACCAGAAAAAACAGTTCGGGCCGTTCGTCTCTGATTACGCGATCCTGTATGGCTATTCTCAGCAGGTGAATCAGGCGATGGATTCCGGTCTGCGCCCGGTGGTGGATAGCGTGAACGCGATTCGCGTACCGCAGGATTACATGACCCAGCGTGAGCCGCTGCGTCAGGCAAATGGCTCCCTCGGCGTGCTGAGTCAGCAACTGCAGAATGCAAAAGTGCAGGCTGATACGGCCCATGCGGGGCTGAAACAGGCTGATGACCTGAAACCGGTCTTCGAGCAGGTATATTCGAAAGTCGTGACCGCCCCGGCGAACGCGCTGCAACCGCTGATTCCAGCGGCTCAGATGTTCACCCAGCAGCTGGTGCAGGTGGGTGATTTTATCGCTCAGCAGGGCACTCAGGTGAGCTTCGTTGCCAACGGCATCCAGTTCCCGACGTCGCAGCAGGCCAGCCAGTACAATGCGTTGATTGGGCCGCTGGCGTCTCAGCATCAGGCGTTTACTCAGGCATGGACCGCCACCGTGAACTCAACGCAGTAAGCGTTAAGCGAGCATAAAAAAAGAGGCGATCAGATCGCCTCTTTTTTGTTTGTGCAGGGGAGAATTTACTTCGCAACCTGCGGGTTAACGCAGTTTTTCTCAACCTTGCCATTCAGCGCATCGATGATGTTATCAACCGCGCAGGCGGCCATGCCGTAGCGCGTTTCGTGTGTAGCGGAGCCAATATGTGGCAGCGCCACCACGTTGGGTAAGGTTAGCAGCGGAGAGTCCACTGGCAGCGGCTCTTTCTCAAACACATCGAGCCCGGCCGCATGAATCTCGCCATTTTTCAGCGCCTCAAAGAGCGCCTGTTCGTCTACCACCGGGCCACGACCCGCGTTAACGAAAATCGCCGACGATTTCATTAGGGCGAATTTCTCCGCATTGATCAGGTGGTGCGTTTCCTGGGTGTACGGCAGGACGAGAACCACATAATCAGACTCTTTGAGCAGAGTATCCAGATCGCAGTAGCGGGCCTGGAAACGGGTTTCAGCTTCCTGATGCTGGCGGCGCGCGTTATAGAGAATCGGCATGCCAAAACCAAAGTGCGCGCGTTGTGCCAGCGCCAGGCCGATGCGACCCATACCGACGATGCCGAGCGTTTTGTGGTGCACGTCCACGCCAAACCAGTCCGGGCCAATGCCCTTGGTCCATTCGCCTTTCTTGACGCGTTCTGCCACTTCCACTACCCGACGCGCGGAGCTCAGCACCAGCGCCATAATGGTGTCGGCCACGGTTTCGGTCAGTACGGTCGGGGTGTGCATCAGCAGAATGTTCTTCGCATTCAGCGCGTCCACATCAAAGGTGTCGTAACCCACTGAAATAGTGGAGGCAGCACGCAGTTTTGGCATTTTTGCCAGCAATGCGGCGTCCACCTTTTCACTGGAACCCAGCAGGCCTTCGGCACTGGCGAACGCGTCGGCGTGCTGCTCCACCGTTTCCGGGCGCAAGTTCGGCACCTGGGTGACGGTGAAATGGTCTTCCAGACGGCGTTTCAGGTCATCGGGCAGTGCTTTATACAGGATGATGGACGGCTTCATGGGTTCTCCCTTAATGGAATTCAGGCGTGACGAGCGCCCGCTGGATACGTTTTATTGTTAGCAGGCTAAGGCCGGGTCCTGCGGTTGCTCACGATCGTCGCTGGACGCCATTTATGCCCATAGCAAGGCACGAATGGCGAAGTTTGGTGGGCCAAATAAGCCGTGAGTAACGATGCTATGGGCTTAAATGGTCCCAGCCCTTCGGGACGCGTACCAAAGACACGTCCTCTACGTTATCGGACTTGGGCATAGTTCACTATGCCCAGCGTCCTCTGCCTTGATTACGCGTCTTTGGTTCAGCGTCGACGACGTGCTCAACTGCAGGACTCGGCCTCACAATTAAAGTAAGCCATACGGATACGAAAAGCGCCACCCCCATAAAAATGTACGATGCCGCCGGGCTTCCCGTGGCGCCATTGAGGTAGCCCACAAACCAGGAGCCGAAGAACGAACCGAGCGCACCCATGCTGTTGATCAGCGCCATTGCGCCACCCGCCACGTTACGCGGCAGCATCTCTGGAATGATGGCGAAGAATGGACCATACGGGGCGTACATGGC
Source organism: Phytobacter sp. V69 (assembly GCF_965644215.1). Taxonomy (NCBI): domain Bacteria; kingdom Pseudomonadati; phylum Pseudomonadota; class Gammaproteobacteria; order Enterobacterales; family Enterobacteriaceae; genus Phytobacter; species Phytobacter sp. V69. Next base: position 9,885 of record NZ_CBFFRL010000125.1, on the reverse strand, counting down.
CGCACCGGCGATCACCAACAGGGTGTAAGAGGCCCAGAAGTGGTTGGCTCCGACCGCCCAGGAACCGATAAAGGCGAAGCCGCCAATCAGCAACAGGGGCCAGACGAACAGTTTACGGTTTTGCAGTTTATCCGATGCCCAGGAGGCGAGGATCATGGCGATAGTGGCCGCCAGGTACGGTACGGAGGAGAGCCAGCCCACTTCCACCATGCCCAGGTTAGCGCCGCCGCTGCGAATGATCGACGGCAGCCACAGTACGAAACCGTACACGCCGATACTCCAGGCGAAATATTGCAGGCACAGTAAGATGACGTTGCGTGAACGGAAGGCTTCGCCATAGTTACGCACCGCTTTGATGCCTTGCTGCTCCTGGTCCAGCTGGGTTTGCAGGGCCGATTTTTCATCCTCTGACAGCCAGCCGACCTGGGACGGTTTGTCACGGACCAGCATCCACCAGGCAAAGGCCCAGATAACCGCGGGAACCCCTTCGATAATGAACATTTCACGCCAGCCGAGCGCCTGAATCAGGTAGCCGGAGACCACCGACATCCACAGCACGGTGACCGGGTTGCCGAGGATCAGGAAGGTGTTGGCGCGCGAACGCTCGGATTTGGTAAACCAACTGCTGATATAAATCAGCATGGCGGGCATGACCGCGGCTTCTACTACGCCGAGAATAAAGCGGATGGCGGCAAGCATCGGGATGTTGGTGACCATCCCGGTCAGTGACGCGCAGCCGCCCCACAGGATCAGGCAGACAAAAATCAGTTTGCGAACGCTGCGGCGTTCCGCGTAAATCGCGCCGGGGATCTGGAAGAAGAAATAGCCCAGGAAGAACAGCGCACCGAGCAGGGAAGAGACCCCTTTGGTGATGCCTAAGTCGTCGTTGATCCCGGCGGCGGAGGCGAAGCTAAAGTTGGCACGGTCGAGGTAGGCCAGACTGTAGGTGATAAATACAATCGGCATGATGTACAGCCAGCGTTTTGCTGCATTTGTCGGGCTATTCATAAGGTTGCCTCTATGGTTGAGGTTTGTACCGCCTGGTTGTAGGGTCCAGGGTGGCTTTGTTACTTCTGGTTATGGGGTTACCCCCTCACCCTAATCCTCTCCCTCAAGGGAGAGGGCAGGGGTGAGGGGAATCATTCACCCAGCTGTTCACGGGTTGGCAAACCCTCGCTATCCCCTAATACCTGGATGGCGAGGGCGCCGATTTTATTGCCGCGCTGCACCGCCTGGCGCAGCGTTTTGCCTTCCAGTAGGGCGCTGATCACCCCGACGGCGAAACCATCTCCGGCCCCGACCGTATCCACCACGTTGTCCACTTTCACCGGCGCGACCGCACCCTGTTCGCCGCTGGCGGTTTTATACCAGGCGCCGTCCGGGCCGGTTTTAATCACCACCGCTTTTACGCCGCGCTGCAGGTAAAAATCAGCGATGCCTTCCGGTGACTGCTGTCCGGTCAGGATCACACCCTCTTTCAGCCCCGGTAAAACCCAGTCGGCCTGGAAGGCAAGGCGGTTAAGCTTTTCCACCATCTCCGCTTCACTTTTCCACAGTACCGGGCGCAGGTTCGGGTCGAACGACAGGGTTTTGCCCTGCGCTTTCATCGTTGCCGCCGCGTGTTCCAGCAGTTCATACGAGGTGGACGAGAGCGCTGCCGCCACGCCGCTTAAATGCAGGTGACGTGCTTCGTTAAACGCGGCGCTGTGGAAATCTGCCGTGGAAAGGTGGCTGGCCGCCGATCCCTTGCGGAAATACTCCACAATGGGATCGGTTCCATTTTCGGCTTTAGATTTCAGCTGATAACCCGTTGCATAGCGTCCATCGACGGTGACGCCGCGGGTATCGATATGCTCTTTTTTCAGCGAGTTAAGAACGAACTGCCCAAAGCTGTCATCGCCCACGCGGCTGATCCAGCAGACGTTCATACCGAGTCGCGCCAGGCCCGTGGCGACATTCAGCTCCGCGCCCGCAACGCGCTTCACAAAATGTTCGGCATCGGCAAGCTCGCCGGTTTCGGTGGCGACAAACATGGCCATGGCTTCGCCGATAGTGATGACATCAAGCGGTTTATGCATGGCGTTACTCCTCACGTAACAAGTCGACGTAGTGGCGGGTGACGGCGGTCAGGTCGTCTCCTTCAAGGGGAAATTCAATGCCGCGCGGGGCATCGGGCGGTAGCTGGCTCAACAGGGCAAGCCAGCGTTCATCGGCTTTATCCGGCGCGATGGCGCGATACTGCTCGCGATGTGGCTCTGCGGCTTTGACATGAATATAGCTCACCGCCGGTGCCAGATGGCGGGCGGCTTCTTCCGGCGACTCGCCAACCCAGACCCAGTTACCGGTATCGAAGGTGAGCGTCACCGGCAGCGCCAGTACCGTGCAGGCAGCTTTAAAACGCTGCATTGGTGCCAGTTGACCGCACTCGGTCTGGTCGTTTTCCACCACCAGCGCCATACCGCTCTCGTCGAGCCAGCCGCGCAAGGTTTCCAGCACCTCTTTGCGCTGATAATGACCGAGGGAGACTTTGAGCCACAGCGCCTTGAGTTTGCGCGCTTCTTCAAGCAGGGCAGGCAGATGCGGGTTCAGGGAACCGTCTTGCAGGCACACTGCTTCCGGTGCCGAATAGCAGGCCACTAAACGGTGGGCTTCGATGGTGGCGGCAAGTGTTGATAGGCTGTTCAGTTCCTGATGGCTCAACAGCTCACGGCGTATTTCCACGCCGTCTGCGCCTGCGTTGGCAATCAGCGGCAGAACGGCGCGCTGGCCGCCCATTGCGCTGATTTGTTCGCTGCCATAGGCGGCGGTAACAACGATGATTTTTCTTTTCATCTTCCGGCTTCCCAGGAGTTAAAGACAATTTGCTTGCCTTTAACGCTAGATGGAACCGGTTCCAAAGAAAAGCGCAGTGCATCGAATTTATGATCGGCATCACGAAGGTTAATTATCGCGCAGTGGAACCGCGCACAATGAGCTCACCGGAAAAGACCCGCTCGCGGACGGTATCGCTGTTACCTTCGATACGCTCAACCACTTGTTCTACCGCGGCATAGCCGATTTGCCAGGTCGGTTGTTTGAGGGTGGTGATGCCCACGCCCGCCAGCTCAGCCCATTCCAGCTCATCAAAGCCGAGCAGGCCGATATCGCTGCCCCAGTGCAGACCAATACGTTTCAGGGAGCGGGCGACCTGTAGCGTCAGTGCGCCGTTGGCGGAAATCACCGCTTTACGCATCCCGCGATGGCTGGAGTGGAACTGGCGCAGCGCGTTATCAATCTGGCTGCCTTCATGCAGCGGCGTTTCGGCGTTTTCGGCCACCATGCCGGGGTAGCGGGCAAGCGTTGCGCGAAAGGCGTCCAGGCGTTCCCGGCGTGTATTCACCGTACCCAGCGACTCGCTCAGGAACAGCAACGCTTCAAAGCCCTGTTCAATCAGATGCTCGGTGGCGGTGGTGGCGGCCTGTGTATTGTCTAACCCCACGACGTCACAGGCAAAATCGGGGATCTTGCGGTCAATCAGCACCATCGGCAGGGAAGATTGTTGCAGGCGGTTTAGCCCCTCTTCGCGCATCCCTACCGCATTCACCACAATGCCTTCCACCTGATAGCTACGCAGCAGGTCCAGGTAGTGCAGCTCCTGATCGACTTCGTTGTTGGTATTACAGACCAGCGGCGTAAAGCCCTTTTCCCGGCAGGCCGCTTCAATGCCGCTCAGCACATGCACGGAATAGGGGTTGGTGATATCCGCGATAATCAGGCCAATCAGGCGGGTGCGACCGTGCTTGAGATTGCGCGCCATCAGGCTGGGACGGTAGTCGAGTTCAGCAATGGCATGTTCGATCCGCGCCAGCAGCGCATCAGACAGGAGATGTTTTTCGCCGTTCAGATAGCGTGAAATGCTGGTTTTGCCCGTTTTTGCCGCTTTCGAGACATCGCTGATGGTCGGGCGCGTCGTTTTCGCCATGTATGCTTCCCTCGCGGTAGTTGTGAGACCACACGATAGCGCGAAAATCCGCACTGGCAAGGGGGAAACTCCCGCTTATCGCCTTCTGTGTCGCCATCATGCCGTTTAATTCTTTGCCAATTTGCCGCGCCTGTGGATGATAGAGCGCGACATTCATTATTCCATAAGACAGCGAAAATACGCTGTCGCCACCTGCATGCATCAGGAGCGCGCTTTGGCAAACTCTGCAGTTAAAACAGTTCTTACGGCAGCCCACTGGGGGCCGATGTTGGTCGAAACCGATGGCGAGACGGTGCTGTCATCCCGTGGGGCGCTTCCCACGAGCCACCCTAATTCGCTGCAAACGGTGGTCCGCGACCAGGTCCACAGCAAAACCCGCGTCCGTTTCCCGATGGTACGTAAAGGTTTTCTGGCCTCTCCGGACAGCCCACAGGGCGTTCGCGGGCAGGATGAGTATGTCCGCGTCTCCTGGGATGATGCGCTGACGCTTATCCATCAGCAGCACAAACGTATTCGTGAAGAGCATGGCCCGGCATCGATTTTTGCGGGGTCGTACGGCTGGCGTTCGAACGGCGTACTGCACAAAGCGGCGACGTTATTGCAGCGTTATATGAGCCTTGCAGGCGGCTACACCGGTCATCTGGGGGACTACTCCACCGGCGCTGCGCAGGCGATCATGCCCTACGTGGTCGGTGGCAATGAAGTGTATCAGCAGCAAACCAGCTGGCCGCTGGTCCTCGAACACACCGATGTGGTGGTGCTGTGGAGCGCCAACCCGCTGAATACGCTGAAAATTGCGTGGAACGCCTCGGATGAGCAGGGCATCGGTTATTTCGATGCGTTACGCAAAAGCGGTAAACGGCTGATCTGCATCGATCCTATGCGATCGGAAACCGTGGATTTCTTTGGCGACAGCGTGGAGTGGCTGGCGCCGCACATGGGTACCGATGTAGCGATGATGCTCGGTATCGCTCATACGCTGGTGGAAAATAGCTGGCAGGATGAAGACTTCCTGGCGCGCTGCACGGAAGGTTATAGCGTCTTTGCCGATTACCTGACCGGGAAAAGTGACGGCGTGGCGAAAACGGCGGAGTGGGCGGCAGGCATCTGCGGCATTCCGGCGGCGAAAATTCGTGAACTGGCGAAACTTTTCCACGAAAACACCACCATGCTGATGTCCGGCTGGGGGATGCAGCGCCAGCAGTTTGGCGAGCAGAAACACTGGATGCTGGTGACGCTGGCGGCGATGCTGGGACAGATTGGTATTCCCGGCGGCGGCTTTGGCCTCTCCTATCATTTTGCCAACGGCGGTAACCCGACACGTCGCGCCGCGGTGCTGGCTTCCATGCAGGGTTCCGTGAAAGACGGCATTGATGCGGTCGAAAAAATCCCCGTTGCGCGCATTATCGAAGCGCTGGAAAAACCGGGGGCGTTCTACCAGCACAACGGGATGGACCGACATTTCCCGGACATTAAATTTATCTGGTGGGCGGGTGGCGCCAACTTTACCCACCACCAGGACACCAACCGTCTGATTCGCGCCTGGCAGAAGCCGGAGCTGGTGGTCATTTCCGAGTGCTTCTGGACCGCCGCGGCAAAGCATGCGGATATCGTACTGCCTGCCACCACGTCGTTTGAACGTAATGACATGACCATGACCGGCGATTACAGCAACCAGCATCTGGTACCGATGAAGCGCGTGGTGGCCCCGCGTGACGAAGCGCGCGATGATTTCGACGTCTTTGCCGATCTCAGCGAACGTTGGGAAACGGGCGGGCGTGAGCGCTTTACGGAAGGCAAGAGCGATCTGGAGTGGCTGGAAACCTTCTATAACATCGCTCAGCAGCGCGGTGAGAGCCAGCAGGTTACGCTGCCGCCGTTTGCCGAGTTCTGGGAAGCCAACGCACTGATTGAAATGCCGGAGAGCGAGCAGAATGCCCGCTTTGTGCGCTTCGGCGATTTCCGTCGCGACCCGCAGGCGCACCCGCTGAAAACCGACAGCGGCAAAATCGAAATTTACTCGGCGCGCATCGCCGGGTTTGGTTACGCCGACTGCCCGCCGCATCCGATGTGGCTGGAGCCGGACGAATGGCACGGCAACGCGCAGGCAGAACAGCTGCAGGTGCTTTCTGCCCACCCGGCGCACCGTCTGCATAGCCAGCTGAACTACTCGTCACTTCGTGAGCAGTACGCGGTGGCGGGGCGCGAACCGGTGACGCTGCACCCGAATGACGCGAAAGCACGCGGGATTGCCGATGGTGACCTGGTGCGCGTCTGGAATCAGCGCGGGCAGGTGCTGGCAGGGGCGGTGGTGAGCGAAGGGATCAAGCCTGGCGTTATCTGTATTCATCAGGGGGCCTGGCCGGACCTGGAGCGGGCCGAAGGGGGGATCTGTAAAAACGGTGCGGTTAACGTACTGACCAAAGATCTCCCCAGCTCAAAGCTGGGGAATGGCTGTGCGGGTAATACCGCGCTGGCATGGATGGAAAAATACACCGGCCCGGCGCTTACGCTGACGGCGTTTGATCCGCCTGCCAGTTCATGATCCAGGTCGGGTGCTGAGTATCTTCCTGCCAGGCGCTGTCCTCTATGCGAAAGCCCTGCGCGTGGTAGAAATTCACCGCCCGATCGTTTTTCTGATACACCTCAAGGCTTAAGGCATCAAAGCGCTGTTTGACGTGCTCAAGCAGCGCGGTGCCGATGCCTTTTCGCAGTGCGTCCGGGCAGACGAACAGTGCCCCGACATACTGCCTGTCCAGCACGCTGACAAACCCGTACAGCTCGCCGTCTTCCTCCCAGACCCAGGTGCGGGCCGACGGGAGATAAACTTCGCGTACCAGCATTTCGCTGTCCTGCCAATACTTCGCCGCAATAAACGGATGCGCGTAGGTGGTGCTTTCAAGCCACAGACGCAGCAGAGGCGAGGTATCTTTACTGCGCCACTCGTGGATCATGCTGACCTCCGGGATGACAGATGCAGCCCGTAATATGGTCATTAACCAGACCACAGGCCTGCATAAAGGAGTAACAAATGGTGGTGCCGACAAATTTGAAGCCGCGTTTTTTCAGCGCCTTTGATAGCGCGTCGGACGCGGGTGTCGAGGTCGGAATACCGGCGAGCGTTTCCGCCTGCGTGACCCGCGGTTCGTTGTCGACAAAGGACCAGACGAACCGAGCGAAGGGTTCGCCATTGTGTTCCATGGCGAGATACGCGCGGGCGTTGCCGATAATCGCCTCAATTTTGCCGCGATGGCGAATAATCCCGGCATCCAGCACCAGGCGCTCGACATCTTCTGGCCCCATAGCGGCTACTTTTTCGGGGTCGAACTGGTGGAAGGCATTACGGTAGTTTTCGCGTTTTTTCAGCACCGTAATCCACGATAAACCCGCCTGTTGTCCTTCAAGGCAGATCATTTCGAACAGCTTTTTCCCGTCCATTTGCGGGACGCCCCACTCTTCATCGTGATAGGCCAAATAAAGTGGGTCTTGAGTCACCCAACCACAACGCTGCATATCCTTCTCCGTTGCTGATGTTGATCAAAATTATGTCTGCTCCAGACTTGACGCGCCTGTTAAAAAGACAATAGTTAGGTAAGGGTTATCTACCCTCGCTTTTGCCCAACAAGAACGATAACAAATACGCCGATTTGGCTCTTTTCTGGAGTCGCATTGATGAAAATAAAATACAGTGGCCGTTTGATAGCGGTAGTGCCTGCTTGTCTGCTTTTTAGCCATTCAGCATTTGCCTGGCAGCAAGAATATATCGCTTTTGATTCGCAAAATAATATGCCGCAACGCTATACATGGGATAGCGATCACCAGCCACGTTATAACGATATCCTGGAAGAACGCATTCGCTCGTCGCAGAACATACCGGGCGTTGCCCTTAATATGCCCGACAAAACGCCGATGGATGCCGTCAGCACGATGAGCATCGGCTTGAATATTCCGCTACCGGGTAACGTGATGACCGGGCCGGTGGCGGTCTGGCATTACGATGGCTCAACCACCTCAATCTACAACGAATATGGCGACAGCGCGACCACGTCGCAATACAGCGATCCGCTCTGGCACGCCACTGTCAGTTCGCTGTGCTGGCGCGTGGACAGCCATATTGGTGATTTCCGTCCCTGGGCGCAAATCAGTTACAACCAGCAGTTCGGTGAAAACGTCTGGAAATCGCAATCCGGGTTGAGCCGTCTGACCGCTGCCAACCAGTACGGTAACTGGCTGGATGTGACGGTCGGTGCGGATATGCTGCTTAATCAACATTTTGCCGCTTATGCCTCAATGTCGCAGTCCGAAAACTGGATAACCGGGCCAAATTACCTCTACAGCATGGGCGTCAGCGCGCGTTTTTAAGGATCATTTAATACAAAGTGATCACAATTAATAAACAATAATCACGCGCCTTATATTGATAGTACGTACTAACTCACCTGACAAATTCCGGTGAGTCTGTTTTTCGCAATGTCATTCATTCCCGCATATATGCATTTCATTCCGCGCTCACTGCATTTCATGCCTTTTTAGCCCTGGCATGAAATGCGCTTCGTTATCGTTGTTGGCAGTGAATTCCTTTAATTTCCTCTGCAGGACAACTGCCATGAATACATCATCCATGAATCGCACACGCTGGCTCACGCTGGCTGGCACCATCATCACGCAATTTGCGTTGGGATCTGTTTATACCTGGAGCTTGTTTAATAGCGCGCTGGCGGACAAGTTGGGCGAGCCGGTAAGTCAGGTTGCGTTTTCATTTGGTCTGTTAAGCCTCGGCCTGGCGTTGTCTTCCTCCGTTGCCGGGAAATTGCAGGAACGTTTTGGCGTGAAACGCGTGACCATGGCTTCTGGCGTTCTGTTGGGTATCGGCTTCTTCCTGACCGCCCATTCCAGCAGCCTGACCATGCTGTGGCTGAGCGCGGGCGTGCTGGTGGGTCTGGCAGATGGTGCCGGCTACCTGTTAACCCTCTCCAACTGCGTGAAATGGTTCCCGGAACGTAAGGGGCTGATTTCTGCCTTCTCCATCGGTTCTTATGGCCTTGGCAGCCTGGGCTTCAAATTTATCGACAGCCATCTGCTGGCGACCGTTGGCCTGGAACAGACCTTTATGATCTGGGGGGCGATGGCGCTGGTGATGATTGTCTGTGGCGCGATGCTGATGACGGACGCACCGCAGCAAAAAGTGGGCACGGTCAACGGCGTGGTGGAAAACGACTACACCCTGGCGCAGTCTATGCGTAAACCGCAGTACTGGATGCTGGCCGTGATGTTCCTGACCGCCTGCATGAGTGGCCTGTATGTGATTGGTGTGGCGAAAGATATTGCGCAGGGCATGGTCCATCTGGATGTGGCGACGGCCGCCAATGCGGTGACCGTGATTTCAATCGCTAACCTGACGGGGCGCCTGGTGCTGGGCATTCTGTCCGACAAAATCGCCCGCATCCGTGTTATCACCATTGGTCAGGTGATTTCGCTGGTCGGGATGGCCGCGCTGCTGTTTGCTCCACTGAACGCGACCACCTTCTTCGCGGCGATTGCCTGCGTGGCCTTTAACTTCGGCGGCACCATTACCGTGTTCCCGTCGCTGGTCAGCGAGTTCTTCGGTCTGAACAACCTGGCGAAAAACTACGGTGTGATTTACCTGGGTTTTGGTATCGGCAGCATCTGCGGTTCGATTATCGCTTCGCTGTTTGGCGGCTTCTATGTCACCTTCTGCGTCATCTTCGCCCTGCTGATTGTGTCGCTGGCGCTGTCCACGACCATTCGCCAGCCGCAGCGCAGTGTCTATAAACCCGCGCACGCCTGATTTCCCCCTCACACTCGCAAAAAACCGCCGCCTGGCGGTTTTTTATTGTGCACAGAAAACCCCCAGCTAGGCTGGGGGTTCCGGAAAGCTTTCAGCTTTAAGCCAGTTATCAAAA
>NZ_CBFFRL010000124.1:0-14857 GCF_965644215.1 Phytobacter sp. V69 | reverse complement strand
TTTTATTATCGAGTTCGGTGACCGCCTGGACGGTCACTTCTGAGAAAAGGCATTTACACAGAATCGTGTACAGGGTCGAAAAGCCGGATGTGCGCTAACGACATCCGGCTTTTTTATTGGGATTTTGTTGGGTCTGGTTTCGGTCTTTTTCGAGTGTCTGGCCTCCCCCTCACCCCAACCCCTACTCCGGCAACAACCCGACAAACGCCCGTTTCTTACGCGGCTCCGACATCAAATCTTCCAGCTTCGCCACGCAGGCCAGATAGTGCGGCGTCTCCTTATGCGCCAGCACCGCGGCCTCATCCTTATACGCCTCGTAGATAAAAAACCGCGTCTTCACTTTCGGGTCCTGCAACACATCAAAGCGCAGATTGCCCGGCTCCTTCACCGCCCCTTCGTGGTTGGCGCGAAACACCTCAAGAAACTCATCCACCCTGTCCGGTTTGATGTTTATCTCCACCAGCGTTACGTTCATTGCAGCTCTCCCTGTTTTTCCTCCTGCCAGAACTGATACGCCTCACGGGCGCTCATGTTCTCGTGCACCACCTTTTTCACCGATTTGAGCATGGCGAGCGGCGCGCTGGACTGGAAGATATTGCGCCCCATATCCACCCCTGACGCCCCCTGGTCGATGGCGCGAAAACACATCTCTAATGCCTCCAGCTCCGGTAACTTTTTGCCCCCGGCGATAACAATCGGCACCGGGCAACTGGCGGTCACTTTCTCAAACCCCTCTTCGACAAAGTAGGTTTTCACGAACTGCGCCCCCATCTCGGCGGCGATACGACTGACGAGCGAAAAATAGCGCGCATCGCGGGTCATCTCTTTGCCGACCCCCGTCACCGCCAGCGTCGGCATGCCGTAGCGATTGCCCGCATCCACCAGCTTGATGATGTTGTTGATCGACTGGTGTTCGTATTCGCTGCCGATATAGACCTGCGCCGCCACCGCGCAGACATTCAGGCGCAGCGCATCTTCCATCGCCACCGCCACGCACTCGTTCGACAGCTCGGATAAAATCGAGTTACCGCCCGATGCCCGTAGCACCACCGGTTTATTGGTGGCCGGTGGCACCTGGCTTCGCAGCACCCCGCGCGTACACATCAGCACATCCGTTTCGCCAAACAGCGGCGCAATGGATAAATCGATACGCTCAAGCCCGGTAGTTGGCCCCTGAAAATAGCCGTGGTCAAAGGCCAGCATCACCGTGCGGTTGCTTTTGGGGTTAAAAATCCGTGAGAGTCGCGACTGCATTCCCCAGTCCAGCGCCCCACAGCCTTTGAGCGTAAACGGCACATTCTTTTGCGGCCGGTCGAGGCCAAAATCTTTGCCATCTTTGATGTCATCTAAATCCGCCATCGTTTCCTCCCGTCAGAAGTCGTATTTACCAATGTTCTCTTTGGTGAACACCACGCGTTCCGGCAGCAGTACAATCCCGTTGCCTTTCGCTTCATACTGATAGCCCTGCACGCTGTTTGGCTCGACTTTAAGCGTGCCGATATCTTTCACCTCGACGCTGTCGCCAACGTTAAGATCGCCCTTTTTCAGCAGATGTTCGGCGACATTCACCGCAATTTTGCCCTGTTGCACCACGTCCCACAGGCCAAAGGCTTCCACCGTCCCGCGCTCCACATAAGGGCGCATAACGTTCGGCGTACTAAAACCGACGATCGCCACCCCCTCCCGTTTCAGGTTTTCCGCCGCCTGAGCCGCCTCGGGCAGGGCGTTGGCATCCGGGGCGATGATCGCATCCAGATCCGGGTACGCTTTTAAGATCCCCTCGGCGGTTTGCAGGGATTTGGTGGCATCGTTATAGCCAAACTGAGTAGTGACGATTTGCCACTGGGGATGGTCTTTCTCGATTTTGGCTTTCGCCTCTTTCACCCACTGGTTCTGGTCAGTCACCGTTGGGCTGGAGTAGAAAAACGCGACTTTGGCGTTCGGTTTGGTCACCTGCTTGCCCGCCATATCCACCAGCAGGCCGCCCAGCTGTTCCGGCGTGCCCTGGTTGATGTAGATACTGCGGCACTCAGGCTTAGTATCGGAGTCCCAGGTCAACACTTTCACGCCGCGCTGCATCGCGCGTTTCAGCGCCGGGCACAGCCCATCCGGGGAAACGGCAGAGACAATAATGGCTTTGTAACCCTGGTTGACGAAGTTATTAATGAGCTGAACCTGGCCGGAGACGCTCGGTTCCGTCGGGCCGTCATAGGTCACATCCACCCCCAGATCTTTACCCGCCTCTTTCGCGCCGTTGCCGCCGCTGGTGAAGAAGCCCACCCCAACCAGTTTGGGAATAAAGGCGATACGGTCTGCCGCCTGCGCCGCCATGACGCTACCTGCCAGCGCCAGCGCGCTCAGTTGCACTATCAGTTTTGTCTTCATCTCATGCTCCGATTGTTTTTCGCGAGAGAACCCGACGCCAGGTCATGCGCACCCATTCCCGGTGCAGACTCAGCGAACGCCCCATCACCACCACCACCAACAGCGCCCCTGACAACGCGCTCGACACCTGGTTGGGGATGCCGACCATCTGTAAACCCTGCTGTAAATACCCCACCAGCAACGCCGCCAGCGCAGTACCCAGCACCGAACCTGAACCGCCATAAATATTGGCGCCGCCCAGTACTGCGGCGGTGAGTGCAGGCATCAGCAAATCGCGCCCCAAATCGGAACGTGCTGAACCGAAATAAGAGACCAGCACCACGGCGGCGATGGCCGATGCCACACCAACCAGCCCGTACAGTGCGTAAGGCATACCGTTCACCGACAGCGCCGCATAGCGTGCCGCGCGCGGGTTCTGCCCCAGTAAAAAGAGATGGCGGCCAAATCGCGCCCGGTGGGTGAGTAGCCAGAAAAAGAGCGTAATAACCGCAAACAGCACCAGCGGGATAGGCAGCCCCAGCAAAGTGAGATTGGCAAAGGCGGTAAAGCTATCCGGGAAACCGCTGATACCTTCATAGCCCGTCGCACCCGCCATACCGGAAAGCAGCAGCGCGCCGCCGCCATAGAGGTAAAGCGTGCCAAGCGTGATAACCAACGGGCTGATGCCGGTATAGTGAATCAGCGCCGCGTTCACCACGCCGCACAGCATCCCAAGCGCCAGCGTCAGCACAATGGCGAGGCTCATCGGCCAGCCTGCCTGCATCATCACCCCCAGCGCGATGGCGCACAGGCCAATCGTCGAGCCGAGCGAAATATCGATGCCGCCGCTGATGATCACCAGCGTCAGTGGCAGGGCCACAATGCCAATGCAGATAAAATCGCTGGTGCTGAACAGCAGCATATTGACGTCCAGCATCCGCGGGTTCAGCGCGCCAAAGAGCAGAATCTCCAGCACCAGTAACAGCAGCAGCGCAAATTCCCAGTTGAGTTTCATTTACGCCACCTCTTTGTTTTTACGTTTTGGAAAAGGGGCCACGTTTTTGCCCCCCTTGTTGCCGGGCATAAAGCGACTGTATTTCAGCTGCCGCTGATGGCGGGCCAGCGCCTGACGCAAACGTCCGTCCAGCACCAGCACCCCCAGCAAGACCAGCCCGGCGATAAAGTCGTTCCACCAGGCCGGGAGTTTGAACAGCACCAGCACGGTATCGATTTGCGTGAGGAAGAAAGCGCCGAGAAAAGCACCGACCAGCGTTCCCGTACCGCCCAGCAGTGAGATGCCTCCCAGCACGCAGGCGGCAATGGCTTTCATCTCCAGCCCGCTGCCGGTCTGGTTCGGCACAAACCCGATTTGCGAGGCGAAGACAATCCCGGCGCAGGCCGCCAGTACGCCGTTCAGGGTGAAGGCGAGCATCCGCGTGCGGTTCACCGCCACGCCGAGCTGTCGCGCGGCCGCGAGGTTATCCCCCACGGCGTAAAAATCGCGGCCAAATGCCGTACGCGCGAGGATCCAGGTTCCCACGCCCAGCACCAGCAACACCAGCCAGCCCAGCGGCGACACCCCGACAGCTCCCGCCGCAGATAGTGATTTCAGGCTGGCGGGCAGCCCTTCAATCCACTTACCGCCCGTCCACAGCAGCATCGCTCCGCGATACAGCCCAAGCGTACCCAGCGTCGCCACGATTGCCGGAATTTTCAGCCCCACCACCAGCACGCCGTTAAAGGCCCCGGCCAGCGCACCAATCGCCAGCGAGAAAAGCATGGCGACGGGCAGGCTGTAACCGCTGTTCAGCACCACCCCAACGGCAATGGCGCACAGCCCCACAGTGGAACCGACCGACACGTCGATATTGCGGGTCAGCATTACCAGAGTTGCCCCCAGTGCCAGTAACATCAGGATCTGGCTGCTGGCGAAAATCATGCCCACGGTTTGCAGGCTGAAAAAGGAAGGATTCAGCGTCACCAGCACCGCAAACAGCGCCAGGATGGCCATAAAAGCGCTGAGCTCACGGTTTTTCAGTAAGGTTTTCATGGCTGTCCTCCGCCGAAAGCCAGCGTCATCATGCGATCCACGCTTACCGCATGGCGCGACAGTTCCCCGCTAAGCCGCCCCTGGTGCATCACCAGCACCCTGTCCGCCAGACCGGGAAATTCATCCAGATCGCTGGAGATCATCAGGACCGCCACGTTTTGTGCCGCCACGCTTTTGATTAACTGGTAGATATCCGCCCGCGCCGCCACGTCTACGCCGCGCGTCGGTTCATCGACGATCAACAGCAGCGGGTTGGCCTCCATGCAGCGTGCCAACAGCACCTTTTGCTGATTGCCGCCGGAAAGGGTGCGAACAATTTGATCCGCATGATTCAGCTTGATCCCCAGCGCCCGGTGGTAGCGCTCCACCACCGCCGCTTCGCGCTTGCTCTGCTGCCAGAGCGAGGGTTCATTCAGGGCGATTGTGTTCCAGCGCACCGGGACATCGAGGAAAAGTCCCGATACCTGGCGGTCTTCCGGCAGATAGACCAGCCCGCGCGACAGACGCGCACGGGTGGAATCAGCGCTAATATCGCGGTTCTCCAGCCAGATGCGCCCCCCGCGTACCGGGCGCAGGCCATATAAGGTTTCGGCAAACTCAGTACGCCCGGAACCCACCAGCCCCGCCAGGCCGACGATCTCCCCGGCGCGGATCTCAAGGCTTAAGTCGATAAAGCCCTCTCCCGTCAGTTCGTCGACTCGCAGCACCGGGAAATCCTGCGGCTGCGTGCGGCGATTACCCGGCAGCGCCAGCCACAGTTTTTGCGTATCGCTTAAGCTTTTTTCGCGGCTTGCGGGGGTCATGGCGGTAATCAGCGCGTTATCGTCGAGGCTGGCAATTTCACCGCTCAGCACCACCGCCCCGTCGCGCATCACCGACACATGGCTTGCCAGCGCACGGATTTCCGGCAATTTATGGGAAATAAAGACAATGCCGACACCCAGTTCTTGCAGGGCGCGGATCTGGCGAAACAGCCGTTCGGTTTCACCGGGCGTAAGAGAAGCGGTGGGCTCATCAAGAATCAGGATCTTCGCGTCGCGCATCAGGCCACGTAAGATCTCCACCATTTGTTGATCCGCCACTTCCAGCGTGCTGGCGGCGGCCTGCAAATTAAGCTGGCAGTTAAGCTGCTGGAGTTTCTCCGCCAATTGCACATCATGTTGTGCGCTGCGGGGAAGGCGAAACAGGATGTTTTCCCGCACGCTCAGATTGGGGAACAACATCGGTTCCTGAGGGACCAGATAGATGCCAAGCTGATGAGCCTGATTCGGGTTAAGGCGCGCAAACGCCTTGCCGCAGATGAAAAGTTCACCGCTGTCCGGCGTTTCCACCCCGGCGATAATTTTCATTAGCGTCGATTTTCCTGCGCCATTTCCGCCCATCAGCGCATGGACCTGTCCTGAATACAGCGTGAAATCAATGTGTTTCAGGACAGTTACGCCTGAAAATTGCTTATTGATGCCTCGCGCCTCAATCAGTGGATTCATTGCCGCCCCGCCATTGAACAAATGATTTTTTACTTCAATAATGTTCAAAAGCGTAGACGGTGAACTATATTTACAACCGTGCAATGATCACAGTTTTATCTATTTGGATCTCTCTATTACAGCTACGACATCAAAAGATCCGTTTTGCTAGGCGGCTCACATTTTCACCGCAGGCAAGCCCGAACATATGATCTAAATTTTTATAAGAGTTCAGATATGAGCGAAAAAAGAATATCCGAAGAAGGACGCTTTGCAGGTCTGGCGCTGGCAGAAGAAGAACTGGTGGCCCGTGTGGCCTGGTGCTACTACCACGACGGCCTGACGCAAAACGATATCGGTGAGCGTCTGGGTCTGCCGCGACTCAAGATTTCCCGCCTGCTGGAAAAGGGGCGTCAGTCCGGCGTTATCCGCGTGCAGATTAACTCCCGCTATGAAGGGTGTCTGGCACTGGAAACCGAGCTGCAACGCGCATTTGGTCTGCGCATCGTACGCGTGCTACCTGCCCTGAACACGCCGCCGATGAACACCCGGCTGGGCGTGGGAGCCGCACAAACGCTGATGGGCGCACTGGAACCAGGCCAGCTGCTGGCGGTGGGCTTTGGTGAAGCGACGATGAGTTGCATTCAGCATCTGAGCGGCTTTATCAGCTCGCAACAGGTGCGGCTGGTGACCTTATCCGGCGGCGTCGGCCCCTACATGACCGGCATTGGTCAACTGGATGCCGCCTGTAGCATCAGCATGATCCCGGCGCCATTGCGGGTTTCGTCGCCGGAAGTGGCGGAGATCCTGAAAAAGGAATCGAGCGTGCGGGATGTGATCCTCGCCGCCACCGCCGCCGATGTTGCCGTGGTGGGCATTGGATCGGTGAACCAGAAGCGCGATGCCACCATTTTGCGCTCGGGCTATATCAGCGAAGGCGAACAGTTGATGTTTGCGCGCAAAGGGGCGGTTGGCGACATCCTTGGCTACTTCTTGCAGGCCAACGGTGAGCGGGTGGAAGGGCTGGAAATCCACCGGGAATTACTCGGCGTCACGCTCGATGAGCTGGCACAACTGCCCACCATCGTCGGTGTGGCCGGTGGGACGGAAAAAGCAGACGCGATTTATGCCGCACTCAAGGGCCGCCGTATCAATGGCCTGGTGACGGAAGAAACAACAGCACGCGCGGTTCTGGCGCTGGCGCAATAACGCGCCGTTTGGCGCGCTGCGCTGATAACAGCGAGGCAAGCCCATGAGTTACCTTTTAGCGCTAGATGCAGGGACCGGCAGCATTCGTGCAGTGATCTTCGATTTAACCGGGAGACAGGTCGCCGTCGGCCAGGCAGAATGGAAACACCTGAGCGTGGAAAATGTTCCCGGCTCAATGGAATTTGACCTCGACACTAACTGGCGGCTGGCCTGCCAGTGCATTCGCCAGGCATTGCAGAATGCCGGGCTCTCCGGGGCGGATATCCAGTCCATCGCCTGCTGTTCCATGCGCGAAGGCATCGTGCTCTATGACCAGTATGGCGACGCCATCTGGGCCTGCGCCAACGTTGACGCCCGCGCCAGCCGCGAAGTTGCCGAGCTCAAAGAGATCCACAATGATCGCTTTGAATCGGAAGTCTATGAAGTTTCCGGGCAAACGCTGGCCCTGAGCGCCATGCCGCGCCTGCTGTGGCTGGCGCACCATCGCCCGGATATCTACCGCAATGCGGCCACCATCACCATGATCAGTGACTGGCTGGCAGCGCGCCTTTCCGGCTGGCTGGCGGTGGATCCCTCCAACGCGGGCACCACCGGCATGCTCGATCTCTTTACCCGCGACTGGCGACCTTCGCTGCTGGATATGGCCGGGCTGCGCGCCGATATTCTCTCGCCGGTGAAAGAGACCGGCAGCGTGCTGGGCGAAGTCACCAAAGAGGCGGCGCAGGAGAGCGGCCTGCGCGAAGGCACGCCGGTGGTCATGGGCGGCGGCGACGTGCAGTTGGGTAGTATGGGGCTTGGGGTGGTGCGTCCGGGGCAGACGGCTGTGCTGGGCGGAACCTTCTGGCAGCAGGTAGTCAACCTGCCGCAGGTGCGGGTCGACCCGGAGATGAATATTCGCGTCAATCCGCATGTGATCCCCGGCATGGCGCAGGCGGAGTCGATCAGTTTCTTTACCGGGTTAACCATGCGCTGGTTCCGCGATGCCTTCTGCGCGGAAGAAAAACTGATTGCCGAACGGATGGGGATGGACACCTACAGCCTGCTGGAAGAGATGGCCAGCCGCGTCCCGGCCGGTTCCCACGGCGTGATGCCAATCTTTTCCGACGCGATGCATTTCAAGCAGTGGTATCACGCCGCACCGTCGTTTATTAACCTCTCCATCGACCCGGAGAAATGCAATAAAGCGACGCTGTTCCGCGCACTGGAAGAGAATGCTGCCATCGTATCGGCCTGCAATCTGGCGCAGATTTCCCGTTTTTCCGGGGTGAAATTTGACAGTCTGGTGTTTGCGGGCGGCGGCTCAAAAGGGGCGCTGTGGAGCCAGATTTTAAGTGATGTCACCGGCCTGCCAGTGCGCGTGCCGGAGGTCAAAGAGGCCACCGCGCTGGGCTGCGCGATTGCCGCAGGCGTGGGAGCGGGTCTGTACGACGATATGGCAGCGACCGGGGAACGGCTGGTGAAATGGAGCCGGGTGTTCACGCCAAACCCGCAGCACCGTGAGCTGTATGACGAGATGATGCAGAAATGGCAGGCGGTTTACGCCGACCAACTCGGCCTGGTGGACAGCGGGCTGACAATGTCCATGTGGCAGGCACCGGGGCTGGTACGCTCACCCTCACCCCGGCCTTCTGCCTGAGGGCCCTGGCAGCAATCCCGGATGCGGCGTAAACGCCTTATCCGGGCTACGAGTGGTCCCCTCTCCCCGTGGGAGAGGGTTAGGGTGAGGGCATCAGGCCGCACCAATCTTTGAATCCCATCACAATCACCGCATTCCCGTTTTCCACTTTCTCCCGTAACGGCTAAATTACAACTCATCCGACCACATAACAAAAATTTTACATTGGAAGCCTTATGAGCCACTACTCGTCGTTATTCGCCCCGCTCGAGCTGGGCTTTACTACCCTCAAAAATCGCGTGTTGATGGGCTCAATGCACACGGGGCTGGAAGAACATCCGGACGGCGCTGCCCGGCTGGCGGCATTCTATGCCGAACGTGCACGCCACGGCGTGGCGTTGATTGTCACCGGCGGCGTGGCCCCTGCGCTTTCTGGCGTCACGATGCAAGGCGGCGCGGTACTTAACGACGCGCAGCAGCTCCCTCATCACCGCCTGATAACCGATGCCGTGCATCAGGAAGGGGGCAAAATCGCCCTGCAGATCCTGCATACCGGGCGTTACAGCTATCAGCCGAATCTGGTGGCGCCGTCCGCCATTCAGGCGCCGATTAACCGCTTTACCCCGCACGAGTTGACCCATGACGAGATCCTCGCGCTGATTGAAGACTTTGCCCGCTGTGCACATCTGGCCCAACAGGCTGGCTACGACGGCGTGGAGGTGATGGGCTCGGAAGGCTATCTGATTAACGAATTTCTCGCCGCGCGCACCAATCACCGGGAAGACGAATGGGGCGGCGATTACGCCCGGCGGATGCGCTTCGCCGTGGAAGTGGTTCGGGCGGTACGCGAACGGGTTGGCCGCGCGTTTATTATTATCTACCGCCTGTCGATGCTCGACCTGGTGGAAGGCGGCGGCGTGTTCGCGGAAACCGTGCAACTGGCGAACGCCATTGAAGCGGCAGGCGCGACCATCATCAACACCGGCATCGGCTGGCATGAAGCGCGTATTCCGACCATTGCCACCCCGGTCCCGCGCGCGGCATTCAGCTGGGTTACCCGCAAGCTGAAAGGCAAAGTCGGCATACCGCTGGTCACCACCAACCGCATTAACGACCCACAGGTGGCCGACGATATTCTCTCCCGTGGCGATGCCGATATGGTGTCGATGGCGCGCCCGTTCCTTGCCGATGCGGAGATCCTTTCCAAAGCGCAAGACAGTCGGGCCGATGAGATCAATACCTGCATCGGCTGCAACCAGGCCTGCCTCGACCAGATCTTCGTCGGCAAAATCACCTCTTGCCTGGTGAACCCGCGCGCCTGCCATGAAACCGAAATGCCGCTGACGCCTGCCGCTCAGATGAAAACGCTGGCGGTGATCGGCGCCGGTCCCGCCGGGTTGGCCTTTGCCGTCAACGCCGCTGCCCGTCGGCACAGCGTGACGCTGTTTGACGCGGCAGCCGAGATCGGCGGCCAGTTCAATGTCGCCAAACAGATCCCCGGCAAAGAGGAGTTCTACGAAACCCTGCGCTATTACCGCCGGATGATCGACATCACCGGTGTGACGCTGCGGCTCAATCAGTTCGTATCACCTAATATGCTGGAGGCCTTTGACGAGGTGATCCTCGCCAGCGGTATCGCGCCGCGCACGCCGGAGATCGAGGGAATCGCTCATCCCAAAGTGCTGAGCTACCTGGACGTGCTGCGCGAAAAAGTGCCGGTGGGCGAGAAGGTGGCGATCATCGGCTGCGGGGGCATTGGTTTTGATACGGCGATGTATCTGAGCCAGCCGGGCGAGCCAACCAGCCAGAATATCGCTGAATTTTGCGTGGAATGGGGCATCGACACCAGTCTCAACCAGGTGGGCGGCCTGCGCCCGGAAGGGCCACAGCTGCCGAAAAGCCCGCGGACGATCGTGATGCTGCAACGTAAAGCCAGCAAACCAGGCGAAGGGCTTGGGAAAACCACCGGCTGGATCCACCGGGCGACCTTGCTGTCGCGCGGGGTGAAAATGATCCCGGCGGTGAGTTATCAGAAGATCGACGACGACGGCCTGCATGTGTTGATCGGCGGCGAACCGCAGCTGCTGGCGGTAGACAACGTGATCCTTTGCGCGGGTCAGGAGCCGCGCCGCGAGCTGGCGGAGCCGTTACGGGCCGCAGGAAAAACGGTGCATTTGATTGGCGGCTGCGATGTGGCAATGGAGCTCGATGCGCGCCGGGCGATTGCCCAGGGCACGACGCTGGCGTTGACGATTTAAGGTTTTGCGGTGTTCCCGGATGCGCTGCGCTTATCCGGGCTACGATTTTGTAGCCCCGGTTAGCGAAGCGCATCCGGGGGGAAATCAGCGTTGTTTACGCAGTTTCACCGCTTTTAGCACCACAAACTTACCGTTTGACGCCACGTTGCTGCAGTTACTAAAGATCTTCTTGAGCTTGCGGAAGTAATCCAGATGACGGTTACCCACCACAATCAATTCGCCACCGTATTTCAGGCTGCGGCGAGTATCGTGGAACATCTCCCACGCAATGTGATCGGTAATCGCGCTTTGCTGATGGAACGGCGGGTTGCACAGCACCACATCAAAACGATCCGGCTCAGTGCCCGCTAACCCGTTATTAACCGTAAACTCACTGCGCTCCAGTGCGTCCGGCATGTTGCGTTCCACGTTCAGACGACTGGAGGCCACCGCCATATGGGATTCGTCGGTAAACAGTACGCGCGCCTGCGGGTTTTGCGCCAGCAGCGTCAAACCAATCACGCCGTTACCGCAACCGAGATCGGCCATCTCCCCTTCCACATTTTCCGGCAAATGCTTGAGGAAAAGACGCGCACCAATATCCAGCCCGCTGCGTGAAAACACGTTCGCGTGGTTATGGATGGTCCAGTCCGTTCCCTCTAATTGCCAGTCATAAGTCTGCGGCGCATCGGCCACATCCGGGGCAGTCGTAAAGGTGCAATAAATCAGACGGGCTTTTTTCCACGCCAGAGAGGTCGTGGTCGGCCCGAGGTATTTCTCAAACAACGCCATCGTGGAGTTGTGAATATCGCGCGCTTTCGCCCCGGCGATAATCTGGGTCTCTGGGGTCACGACACGACGCAGTGCGCACAGCTGTTGTTCCAGCAGTGCCAGCTGTTTAGGGATCTTAATCAGCACGCGAGCAGGCGCAGCCGGCAGTTCGCTCAGGCTATCCAGGAACGTCACCGCGTCTTCGTCCATCCCGTTCAGACGCAGGTTGTGACGCGTGGCCTGCTCTGCGATAAACGAGTCGCTCACGCTGACAGGACGATATTCTGCCAGGGCACACGCCAACGCGCCGAAGTTATCGTTGAAGATAAGCGTCGTGCCTTCGGTCTCATTTACCTGATTTAACAGATATTCATCTGCCGCGTCCCACGCCTGTAACGATGCTTCTTCAGCATTAGGTGGGAAACGCTCTAATGCAAATGACTGTCCAATTAACTCAACCTGGCCCATCGACCCTCCGGGATGCTAGAATTCGCGCGTTTTATCGCTTAATTATCCGGAGTTGTAAACCCCTTAAACATGACAACACTCACTTATTTACAGGGCTACCCCGAATCACTGCTGACGCAGGTACAAACGCTGATCACGCAAAATCGGCTGGGTGAGGTGTTGCTCAAGCGCTACCCCGATACGCACGACATCACCACCGATAAAGCGCTCTATACCCAAGTAACTTCAAGATGCAGGATGGTAGTGCTTAAACAATCTATCCCTACGATTAACTTGGGTTTACTGGCTCCTGCAACTCGAAGTATTCTGGGTATATGTTTATACACAGGATTTTAAAAATCAGTATTTGCGTAATGCGCCGCAAATTAACAAAGTCGCTTACGACAGCAAAATCCACGTGTTAAAAAACGCGCTGGGGCTACATACGTCGGTGTCGCGGGTACAGGGCGGCAAGCTGAAAGCAAAAGCAGAAATCCGTGTTGCCACCGTTTTTCGCCAGGCGCCGGAAGCTTTTCTGCGGATGATCGTGGTTCACGAACTGGCGCACCTGAAAGAGAATGATCACAACAAAGCGTTCTATCAATTATGTTGCCACATGGAACCCCAGTATCATCAGCTGGAATTTGATATGCGATTGTGGCTTTTATGTAAAGACGAAGGTTTTCTTTGATACGAAATTAAATAAACCGTCAACGGACAAAAAACAATTATACCCAGAATACTTCGAGTTGCAGGAGCCAGTGAACCCAAGTTAATCGTAGGGATAGGTTGTTTAAGCACTACCATCCTGCATATTGAAGTTACTTGGGTATAGATTTATTTATTCTGCAATTATTTATATGCAATCCCAGTCACTAATAGCGCAACGGACGAATCTTTAACTCCAGACATAAAGATACCCGTAACGCACCGTAAAATCAGGACTTCTGCCTGTAGCACCAGCATTTTAGCCCGTCAGAATGCATTCAGATAAACATCCAGGCCATTATTTATTTTGTTTTTGAATCATATGATTCAACATTTGGATTTGACTCAGGGGCACAATAAAATCAATATATATAAATACTTTTACGGCTTAATGTAGAAGTATTCTCGAAGCATTTAGATGATTGGTTTTAATACATATTCGCACTCAGGCACATTAATCATTTGTCAGCGAGTATGGACATAAACCCTTTACTCACCATGTATCCCTGTTGGGATACATGGTTTTTTTTATGCCAGAACTTATTCGAGAGAAGCTTTGAGGCGGGCAACGGCTTTTCTGAGGTTGTCATCCGCGACCGACACATAAGACATGCGCAGCGTTGATGCATCCGGGTTATCAGCATAGAAGAACTCGCCCGGCACATAGACCACGCCGTTTGCCAGCGTCTTTTTCAGCCAGTCGGTGGTATTTTTCTCATACTTAAATTTGGCCCACAGGAACATACCGCCCTGCGGAAGGTGGAAGGTCAGATGATCGCCGAGTTCGCGTTCAATCTCTTCGCATAACACCTGGCACTTATCTTTATAAGACGCGCGGATGATTTTTAACTGCTCCGGTAAGCGTCCGGTTTCCAGGTAGTGATACGCCAGAGACTGCGACAGGGAGCTGGTATGTAAATCCGTGGCCTGTTTCAGGGTCACAATCTGCTTTTTGATCCACTCCGGCGCAACAACCCAGCCCACACGTGCGCCCGGTGCCAGGATTTTGGAGAACGTCGAGGTGTAAATCACGTTTTCGCTGTTGTCGATTTCTTTTGCCCAGGCGGTCAATGGCTTGAACAGCTTGTCGGTAAAATTGATTTCGCTGTAGGGATCATCTTCGATGATGACAAAGTTATAGCGTTTGGACAGCTCAACCAGTTTTTTGCGGCGCTCGTCAGAGAGCGTCACCCCGCCAGGGTTGCCGAAGGTCGGTACAACATACACAGCTTTGATGGTGGTGGTTTTGACCAGTTCTTCCAGCTCATCGACCTTCATCCCTTCCCCATCCGTACCCACGGAAGCAAGCTGCGCTTCGGCCAGATGGAAGACCTGCAATGCGGCCAGGTAGGTGGGTCTTTCCACAACAATCACATCACCCGGATTAATCAGTACGCGGGCGAGCATATCCAGAGACTGCTGGGAGCCAGAGGTAATCACGACTTCATCAGGGTTGCAGGTAATCAGACGGTGTTCCAGAAGCTGGCAAATCGCTTCACGCAAATCCGGACTGCCTTCGCTCAGACCGTATTGAAACGCCTCTTTCCAGGACTCGGACAACACTTTATCCATCGCCATCTGCAAACCTTCGCGATCGAATAAATCAGGATTAGGAATCCCCCCACCCAGAGAGATAACCCCTTCCATCTTGCTGTGTTTTAATAATTCGCGGATGGCAGATGACTGCACATTTTTGACTTTATCGGAGATTCTCTCGTCTGACATTACCTTGACCTTACCTTTTGTCTTTTACTGTTCGTTCTTATTATGTTGCGATAGTTTCCGTGCTAATCATTCCGTTATACAGCAATAAAAACAGGCCGTAAACGGAGCCGATTTATTTATACTATCCCAACATATATCTATTTATTAGTTTAATATTCTATATATCGCGATAAATATTAATTAAATAGATATGGCGGATTCAACTCCGAAGTGCAACGCTAAGCCGCCAATCTTAGCTCTGCAAACACCACAGACGGTTGCCTGA
>NZ_CBFFRL010000123.1:0-14889 GCF_965644215.1 Phytobacter sp. V69 | reverse complement strand
TTATCGGTAGTTAACCCTTCCTCCTACACTCTCCACAATCATGTCCGAGCGTTGCACTTATTATCTGAATTCGCGGTACACAGAAAGTTTTTTGGAAGGTTATGAAGTGGGAAGGGGCCAGCAGGGTTTTTAAATATATGG
Source organism: Phytobacter sp. V69 (assembly GCF_965644215.1). Taxonomy (NCBI): domain Bacteria; kingdom Pseudomonadati; phylum Pseudomonadota; class Gammaproteobacteria; order Enterobacterales; family Enterobacteriaceae; genus Phytobacter; species Phytobacter sp. V69. The sequence goes on along the minus strand of NZ_CBFFRL010000123.1, from coordinate 14,748 downwards.
CTATACGTGATGAACAAAAACCTCCAAAACTATGGATACTTAGTATTCACTGCTTACATATACTGTAGGTAGAATCGTAGGTTTAAATTATAAATTAATAAATACCCATATTAATCAATCCTTAAACACCAATGTATCACCGTTTACTTAACGTCAGCGCAGCTTACCCATCCATCAAGCTTATTAGCCCATTCCTGCATCATCACTTTCCGTTCATCAAGATAAGTCGCATGGTTATAAGTGCGGCGAGCATTGTTGGTATCAGCGTGCGCAAGCTGAGCTTCGATAGCGTCAGGTCTATAGCCCATCTCGTTTAAACATGTACTGCCTGTAGTTCTGGTTGCATGTGGGCTATAAGTACCACTCCAGCCGAGGCTTTTAAGTAACTGACGCAGAGAGTGTGATGTCATTGGACCTGGCGGATTATCGCTGCCCGGAAAAAGATGCTGCCGATGTCCGGTTAAACCCTGTAGTGTTCTGAGCATGTTGACGGCCTGGAAGGGGACGGGAATAACGTGTTCTCTTCGGGTTTTCATTCGCGCTGACGGAATGGTCCACAGGGCGTTATCAAGATCGAATTCTGCCCATTCAGCTTCGGTGACTTCGGCTGGTCGCGCCAGCGTCCACCACATTAGCCACATGCAATAGTTAACCTGATATGGGCCGCGGCTGTTATCAAAACAGCTTAATAGCTTCCCGATTTGCTGTGGATTCAATGCCTGTTTGTGCTGTGTCTTATTCGCCGGAAGCGCCTTGCGTACAGGCCAGAAAGGATCGCTGTCAGCACTTAGCGTTGCCACTGCTAACTCGAAAACCGATGAAATGGTACGTCGGGCTTCAGCAGCAACAGTCGGAGCGCCGCGTTTAGCGGTTTCCTGAAGAATTTTAAGAATGTGGTGTGGGGTGATCTCTCTGACAGGGAGCTTACCGATTGCGGGGAAAACCACACGTTCAAGCATATCCAGTCGGCGTGTTTTGGTAATTTCGGCCCAGTCTTTCATCTGCAACCACTCTTTGGCAATCAGCTCAAAGGTGTTAGAAGCGTCATTGACCTTGTGGATCTTATCTAACTGACGAGCCTGTGTCGGGCTAACTCCGTCTGCGACTTGCTTTCTCGCTTGCTCACATTTTTCGCGAGCTTCGGCAAGTTTGACCGTCGGATATTCACCCAGCGCAAACATAATGAAAAATCCACGCAATCGCGTGGATTTTATAAGTTTTTCGGTCCCCACGAGGGTTAATGATACCTCACGAGACAACAAGTTTTATTTAGACGTTGAACAGGAAGTTCATCACGTCGCCATCTTTTACGATGTACTCTTTGCCTTCTGCGCGCATTTTGCCGGCTTCCTTCGCGCCTTGCTCACCTTTGTAGGTGATAAAGTCTTCATAGGCGATGGTTTGGGCGCGGATAAAGCCTTTTTCGAAGTCGGTATGGATTTTACCGGCCGCCTGCGGTGCGGTTGCGCCAACAGGAATCGTCCATGCACGCACTTCTTTCACACCAGCGGTGAAGTAGGTCTGCAGGCTCAGCAGCTCGTAACCGGCGCGAATCACGCGGTTCAGGCCCGGCTCTTCAATACCCAGCTCAGCCATAAACTCTTCGCGGTCAGCATCGTCCAGCTCAGCGATATCGGATTCAACGGCGGCGCACACGGCAACCACGACAGACCCTTCGGCTTCGGCGATTTCGCGCACTTTATCCAGGTACGGGTTGTTTTCAAAACCGTCTTCGTTGACGTTCGCGATGTACATGGTTGGTTTGAGCGTCAGGAAACTAAGGTATTTGATTGCCGCTTTGTCTTCTTCGGTCAGGTTTTTCAGCGCGCGCAGCATGCCCGCGTTTTCCAGCTGTGGCAGACATTTTTCCAGCGCAGCTTGTTCAGCCTTCGCGTCTTTATCGCCGCCTTTGGCTTTTTTCTGCACGCGGTGCAGGGCGCGTTCACAGGTGTCCAGGTCAGACAGCGCCAGCTCGGTGTTAATCACTTCGATGTCGTCAGCCGGATCCACTTTGTTATTTACGTGGATGATGTTGTCGTTTTCAAAGCAACGAACCACGTGGCCAATGGCTTCGGTTTCGCGGATGTTGGTCAGGAACTGGTTACCCAGGCCTTCACCTTTGGATGCGCCTTTTACCAGACCGGCGATATCCACAAACTCCATCGTGGTAGGCAGAATGCGCTGCGGCTTGACGATCTCCGCCAGCTTGTCCAGACGCGGATCGGGCATCGGTACGACACCGGTGTTCGGCTCAATGGTACAGAACGGGAAGTTAGCCGCTTCAATACCTGCTTTAGTGAGCGCGTTGAACAGGGTGGATTTACCTACGTTGGGCAGGCCAACGATACCGCATTTGAATCCCATGATGTGATTACCTTAAGTTCTGAATAATCAACCCGTTATATAAAACAGATTGTATAAAAGTTAATAACTTTGCCTATTATACACGTAACCGTTGTATCGCGTGGCAAAAATGCCAGCCAGCGGGGGTTACTGTGCTTTAAAGGCGTGTAACCGGTTGGTCGCTTTTGTCAGGCCATCTTTCAGCCAGATTTCCGTGCAGCGCGCCGCTTCGTCAACCGCTTCGTCAATCAATTTCTGCTCAGAAACCGGCGGTTTACCCAACACGAAACCGACAACTTTGTTTTTATCGCCCGGATGACCGATTCCAACGCGCAAACGGTGGAAATTGGGGTTATTACCAAGCTTACTGATAATGTCTTTCAGCCCGTTGTGGCCGCCGTGACCGCCGCCTAATTTAAACTTCGCCACGCCTGGCGGTAAGTCCAGCTCATCGTGGGCAACCAGGATCTCATCCGGGTTGATGCGATAGAAGGTCGCCATGGCGGCAACGGCCTTACCACTGAGGTTCATAAAGGTCGTGGGGACCAGCAAACGTACATCTTCGCCCGCCAGGTTAATCCGTGAGGAATAACCAAAAAACTTTGGTTCTTCACGCAGCGGGGCACGAAAACGTTCAGCCAGCAGATCGACATACCAGGCTCCTGCATTATGGCGCGTTGCAGCATACTCCGCGCCGGGGTTTGCCAGCCCGACAATCAGTTTAATCGTCACTTTTTATTCCTGACCAGGTCAATATCTGGCGCGTAGTTTACGTTGTGCAGCGCGTTATGACAAAGTTCTCGGGACGAAACGGGGAAAACGATAATGATTACTCAAATGAATCATTAGAATGACAAGCAGTTCATAGACTTATTTGTAAACTTTTGTGGACTGAATATGAGTAATTGTGATCCTAACCGCAATCAGTAGAACACCCACTGTCTATACTTTACCCAATATTTGAGTGGGGTTATTCCCTTTCAACCCATCGTTCCGGAGGTGACACCATGAAACGCAAAAACGCTTCGTTACTCGGTAATGTGCTTATGGGCTTGGGGTTAGTGGTGATGGTTGTTGGGGTGGGTTACTCAATTTTAAACCAGCTTCCGCAACTTAACCTGCCGCAATATTTCGCGCACGGTGCGATATTGAGCATCTTCGTGGGCGCGGTACTCTGGCTTGCTGGCGCTCGCGTCAGTGGTCATGAACAGGTCTGCGACAAATACTGGTGGGTACGTCATTACGACAAACGCTGCCGTCGCGATGGGCGCGGTCATAGCTAACGCGTTACACCAGACGAAAGCGGTTTCCTCAGGAAGCCGTTTTTTTTGGCTTTTTTCTTGACCCTTACGTAACGTTAGGCCCGAGAGTGCAAACCACGGGGAAGAAAAGGAGCCGTTATGTTAATTCAGGCAGGTGAACTGGCGCGTCGTGCCGGGATCACCGTCCGTACACTGCATCACTACGAACATATCGGACTGCTTACGCCTTCCACCCGAAGCGCTGCCGGTTATCGCTTATACAATCTCGCTGATGTGAAACGCCTGCATATGATTCAGGTACTGGCAAAAGCGGGAATGGAGCTGGCAGCAATCAAGGATTACCTGGCGCGGGAGACGCGTCCGCTCAATGTCCTGCTCAACGAACAAATCATCATGCTTGATGCACAAATGCGTACCATCCAGACGCTGCGCCAGCACCTGGTGACGCTAAAGCACGGAATTGAGAGCGGCGAAGAGCCTGACCTGGAGTCCTGGTTACTGACTCTGGAGTTAACGAAAATGTACGATCGTTGGTTTAGTGCTGAGGAATTGCGTGAGTTGCCGTTTGCCACGCCGGATGAAGAACGTAATCGCGTATGGGCGCAAATGGTGGCGGAGGCCAAAGCGCTGATGGCGCAGGGCTGCCCGGTTGACGATCAAAAGGCGATGGATCTGGCCACGCGCTGGATGACGCGCCTGGAGGAAGATACCGCCCGCAGGCCGGAATTTTTAACCCGCCTCAATGAGATGCATCTTGTCGAGCCGCAGATGCGCGAACAAACGGGCATTGACGATGAAACCATCCACTTCATTACCCACAGTTTCGGTGAAAGCAAGCTGGCTATCTGGCAGCGCTATTTGTCGCCGAAAGAGATGGCATTTACCCGTGCGCATTATTTCGATCGGATGAATGAGTGGCCACCACTGGTGACGCGCGTAAGGCAGGCGTTGCAGGAGGGACTGGCACCACAGTCGGACGAGGCACAGGCTTTGGCGAACACCTGGATGGAGCTGTTCCAGTCTTATGCCGGAACAGATCCACAAACCCAACAGAAGTTTCGTCTTTCGATGCAGCAGGAGCCGCATCTTATGAAAGGGACCTGGGTGACGCCGGATATGCTGCAGTGGTTGCAACAGGCGATAGATATCCTGATGCATAAACGCTACGGTGCGTCGGGAGCATCATAAATCCGCTAAGGCGGCGTCACGGTTTGGCCAGAAAGACAGACGGCCTGCAATGGGTTTGATGCCCGCCCGCGCCATGGTGCGCAACGGCTGAAACTCCAGATTGCTGACGCGCAACTCGGTGCCTTCCGGCAGGCGATTCACAAAACGCTGGAAGGCATCGAGCCCACCTGCATCAAGCAGCGGTACCGCATCCCATTTCAGGATGACCACCCGTTTGCCGATAATGCGCGATTCCAGCTCCGTAAACAGCCCGTCTGCCGCGGCGAAAAACAGCGGGCCAATCACCCGCAACACCAGAATGTCGTCCGCGACGTTGACATTGACCGGTGCAAGACGCGTCATGCGTGCGATACGGCGCATAAACAGTAGCGAGGCCAGAACAATACCGACGCTAATGGCAATCACCATATCGAACAGCACGGTCAGTGACATACAAATCAGCATCACGATGATGTCGTCTTTCGGCGCGCGGCGCAGCAGATTCACCACCTTATGCGCTTCACTCATGTTCCAGGCCACCATCAGCAACAGTGCCGCCATGGCGGAAAGCGGCAGCCACGAAAGCAGGGGGGCCAGCACCAGCAGGGCGAGGATCACCAGTACCGCATGAATGATGGCGGAAACCGGTGAAGAGGCCCCGGCGCGGACGTTAGCCGCCGAACGGGCAATTGCGGCGGTAGCAGTAATGCCGCCAAAGAAGGGGGCGACTATGTTCCCCAGCCCCTGGCCGATCAGTTCGCTATTGGCCTTATGGCGCGTCCCGGTCATACCATCAAGCACTACCGCGCAGAGCAACGATTCAATGGCACCCAGCAACGCCATGGAGAAGGCGGCTGGCAGCAGCGCCTGCAGCGACGCCCAGCTCAGGGTGAAATTCGAACCGGGCATATCCCAGGGCAGCACCAACTGCGGCAACAGCTGTGGAATGCCGTTGCCCTGTGAGCCGTCGGCCAGCACATAGTGGAACTGCGAGCCGATGGTCGCTACATGACCACCGGCCAGATTCACCACCGCCATCACGGCACAACCGGCAAGCAGGGCCGGTAAATGCCCCGGCAGACGAATACGCAGCCGTGGCCAGAAAATCAAGGTGCCGAGTGTGACAACGCCAATAGCGGCATCTCCGGGATTAATGGTTGGCAGCGCCATTGCCAGCGCGCCGACCTTTTGCAGGTAGTGCTCCGGCATGTGGGCAACCTGCAACCCGAGGAAATCTTTTATCTGCATGGTACCGATCGTGATACCGATACCTGACGTAAAGCCCAGCGTGACAGAAACGGGGATGTATTCGATAAGGCGGCCAAACCGGGCGAGGCCAAACAGAATCAAGAATACCCCGGACATCAGGGTCGCCACCAACAGGCCGCCCAGGCCAAATTGCTGCGATACCGGGTAGAGAATCACGACGAAGGCGGCAGTCGGACCGGAAACGCTATAGCGTGAACCGCCGGTCAATGCGATGACGATCCCGGCGACAGCGGCGGTATACAGCCCGTATTGCGGCGCAACCCCGCTGCCAATGGCCAGCGCCATGGCCAGTGGAATAGCGATAATGCCGACGGTGACCCCGGCAATCAGATCGCGCGTGAAGCGGGCGAGGCTGTATTTTTCCTTCCAGCAGGCTTCGATAATGGCGCTGAATGGCATCACATGTGGAGAAAAGAGTCTTTTCACAGAGGGTTCATCCCTGATCAAATATCAATAATACAAATTGTAAGCCTGATATTTATTAGTCATACAAATAAATATCAGGAATAAAAAAACCCGCCGTAGCGGGTCTTTGTACCGATTCCAATCAATGTTCGAACATTGCGGAAATGGATTCTTCGTTGCTGATGCGACGAATCGCTTCGGCCAGCATGCCAGACAGTGTCAACGTACGCACATTTGGCAGCGATTTGATTTCATCCGTTAACGGGATAGTGTCACAAACGACCACTTCATCAATAACGGAATTGCGCAGGTTATTTGCCGCATTGCCAGAGAAGATCGGGTGAGTCGCGTAAGCAAACACGCGTTTCGCACCACGCTCTTTCAGTGCTTCTGCAGCTTTACACAGCGTACCGCCGGTATCGATCATGTCATCAACCAGCACACAGTCACGGCCTGCGACGTCACCGATGATATGCATAACCTGAGAAACGTTCGCACGCGGGCGACGTTTATCAATGATAGCCATATCGGTATCGTTGAGCAGTTTAGCGATAGCGCGAGCGCGAACAACGCCGCCAATGTCCGGAGAAACCACGATCGGGTTGTCCAGATTCAGTTGCAGCATATCTTCCAGCAGAATCGGGCTACCGAATACGTTATCAACCGGCACATCAAAGAAGCCCTGGATCTGCTCAGCGTGCAGGTCAACGGTGAGGACGCGGTCAACGCCTACGCTGGAGAGGAAATCCGCGACAACTTTTGCGGTGATAGGTACACGAGCGGAACGCACACGGCGATCCTGGCGGGCATAGCCAAAGTAAGGAATAACGGCGGTGATACGACCTGCGGAAGCACGGCGCAGGGCATCAACCATTACAACCAATTCCATCAGGTTGTCGTTCGTTGGAGCACAAGTGGACTGGATGATGAAAATATCACCACCGCGTACATTTTCGTTAATTTGTACGCTGACTTCGCCATCGCTAAAGCGACCTACGGCGGCGTCGCCGAGAGAAGTGTACAGGCGGTTGGCAATACGTTGTGCTAGTTCCGGGGTAGCGTTACCAGCAAAAAGCTTCATATCAGGCACGAGAAGAACCTCAGGCATGCGTCCAGTGGTGGATAGAATAGGTCATAAATGTGCGGTTTAGACATGATTCTATCCATGGGGTGTATTAAAGAGCGCGATGCAACGTCTGGAACAAGTGACGTTGTCACCGGTACTCAGCTTGCCCGGCGAGGGTGCTGGCGAGAGGCGAGAGGTTTACACCTCGTGCGACAAAACCGTGCAACCATGCCGGGGCTTGCTCTAACACCCGAAGAGCAGCAGGCTCTGTGTCAAATTCAGCAAAAACACAGGCTCCTGTGCCAGTCAGGCGCGACGGCGCGTATTCTAGCAGCCAGGTAAGCGCCTCATCAACCTTACGAAAACGTTTTCTTGCGATAACCTCGCAATCGTTGCTGAATTCACATTTTAGTAACGTTTCTATTGACCGCTTTGGCGTGTTTCTCGGCAGCTCCGGATCGCTAAATATAATGGAAGTCGGAATACTGACGCCAGGGTGTGCGACCAGATACCATTTTTCTTCGGGTTCAACCGGGGTTAGCACCTCGCCAACGCCTTCGGCAAAGGCGGCATGCCCCCGAACGAATACCGGCACATCCGCGCCGAGCCTCAGCCCAAGCGCGGTCAGTTCATCCACCGTTAACCCGCAGCGCCACAGATGATTCAGCGCCACTAGCACCGTGGCGGCATTGGACGAACCACCGCCCAAGCCTCCGCCCATCGGAAGGCGTTTGTCGATTTGGATATCCGCACCGCTACCCGCAGGCAGGCGGCCCGTTTTTTCTGCCTCATGCATCAGCAGGCGCGCTGCGCGAACAATCAGGTTCTCTTCATCCGGCACCCCTTCAACAGGGGTTAATAAACGAATCACGCCGTCTGTGCGCGGTTCAAAACCCAGGGTGTCACCGTAATCCAGGAATTGAAACAAGGTTTGCAAATCGTGATAACCATCGGCGCGTTGCCCGGTGATATACAAAAACAAATTGAGTTTCGCCGGCGCCGGGAAGCTCATCATCATTTCACAATCCAGTTATCCATTTTGAGCTTAATACGATGACCGCCATCGCTCAGCTCAAGGTTGGACGGCAGCGCAGGCTGCGTATTGCTGTCATAGCCGCCATATACCACTTTCCAGTTCTTGCCGCCCTGGCTGTAGTTGACTTCGCTAAGGCGATATTGATCGTCAAGTTTGTAATCGGTCGCATCGCCCGGCAGGCCCAGAATCCACTGGCGCAGGCTGTTAAGCGGAATCGGCATCCCGGTCAGTTTGCCAATCATCTCTTCGGCATCGGTTGAGGTATAACGTTTGCCTTTGTTATCGATAAGCGTTACTGCGCCTGGCTGGGCGTTAAGCTCCAGTTCTGTGCTGCCCAACGGGTTCGTTAGCAGCAGGCGATAGCGATCCTGCCCGGTCTGTTGCCAGAAAAAGCGCGCATAGACTTTCTGATCATCAGAGATAAACGCGAAAGCACCACGGGTCTGGAACTGGTTCAGTTTGCTGACTTCTTGCTGGTGCTGACGCCACTGAGGGGCATCAGGGCTCTGACCCGGCCCTTTTGGCGCATTGAGGGTACAGGCAGTCAGTACGAGGCTTGCCAGCGGCAGCAAACGAATGAGGCGAAAATCAGGCAAAGTCATAATGATGACGAATCCTTGAGGTGCGTTGCAGTAAATATTCCTAATGCTAGCGCCGGGCAGGGATAGCGTCTACGTTCAAGTTGTCTTAAATCATTAAATTACCAATTACTCCAAAAGGGGGCGCTCTCTTTTATTGACCCCGCTCATCCTGTATGATGCGCACAGTCTAACCTTATCAACGTTGGTACTATTCCCGCTCACATGACCCTTTTAGCGCTCGGCATTAACCACAAAACGGCCCCCGTTTCGTTGCGAGAACGTATTACGTTTTCGCCGGATACGCTTGACCAGGCGTTGGATAGCCTGCTGGCGCAGCCGATGGTGCAGGGCGGTGTGGTGTTGTCGACGTGTAACCGTACCGAACTTTATTTAAGCGTTGAAGAGCGGGATAACCTTCATGAATCACTGATTCGCTGGTTGTGTGATTACCACCAGATCAGCGAAGAAGAACTGCGCAATAGCCTTTACTGGCACCAGGATAACGACGCCGTCAGCCATTTAATGCGCGTGGCGAGCGGGCTGGACTCGCTGGTACTGGGCGAACCGCAGATCCTCGGCCAGGTGAAAAAGGCTTTTGCCGATTCTAATCGCGGTCACCTGAAAGCCAGTGAACTCGAACGCATGTTCCAGAAGTCGTTTTCTGTCGCCAAACGCGTGCGCACGGAAACGGACATTGGCGCCAGCGCGGTCTCCGTTGCGTTTGCCGCCTGTACGCTGGCCCGGCAAATCTTTGAATCACTCTCTTCGGTCACCGTGATGCTGGTCGGTGCGGGGGAAACCATCGAGCTGGTGGCGCGTCATCTGCGTGAGCATAAAGTGCAGAAGATGATCATCGCTAACCGCACCCGCGAACGCGCACAGGTTCTGGCGGACGAAGTGGGGGCAGAAGTGATTTCCCTCAGCGATATTGATTCACGTCTGAAGGATGCCGATATTGTCATCAGTTCTACCGCCAGCCCGCTACCGATCATCGGTAAAGGCATGGTTGAGCGGGCAATGAAAGCGCGGCGTAACCAGCCGGTATTGCTGGTGGATATCGCCGTTCCGCGCGATGTCGAACCGGAAGTGGGTAAAGTGGCGAACGCCTATCTGTACAGCGTTGACGATTTGCAAAGCATTATTCAGCACAACCTCGCGCAGCGTAAAGCGGCGGCAGTACAGGCTGAAACGATCGTCGAGCAGGAAACGAGCGAATTTATGGCCTGGCTGCGCGCGCAAAGCGCCAGCGAGACGATTCGTGATTATCGCAGTCAATCTGAGCTGGTTCGTGATGAATTGACTGCCAAAGCGCTGGCCGCCCTTGAACAGGGTGGCGACGCACAAGCCATTATGCAAGATCTGGCCTGGAGACTGACCAATCGCCTGATCCACGCACCAACCAAATCTCTTCAGCAGGCCGCCCGTGACGGGGATGATGAGCGCCTGCATATTCTGCGCAACAGCCTCGGGCTGGAGTAGCACAACAATCTCTAATAACAGAGTGCATTTACGCCTATGAAGCCTTCTATCGTTGCCAAACTGGAAGCCCTACACGAGCGTCATGAAGAAGTTCAGGCGCTGTTGGGTGACGCGCAAACCATCGCCGATCAGGAGCGATTCCGCGCCTTATCCAGGGAGTATGCGCAACTAAGCGACGTATCGCGCTGTTTTACTGACTGGCAACAGATTCAGGAAGATATCGAAACCGCACAAATGATGCTCGATGACCCGGAAATGCGTGAAATGGCGCAGGAAGAGTTACGCGACGCAAAAGAAAAAAGCGAACAGCTGGAACAGCACCTGCAAATTCTGCTGCTGCCTAAAGATCCTGATGATGAACGCAGTGCCTTCCTTGAAGTGCGTGCCGGAACCGGCGGTGATGAGGCTGCACTGTTTGCGGGTGATCTGTTCCGCATGTATTCCCGTTATGCCGAATCGCGTCGCTGGCGCGTGGAGATCATGAGCGCCAACGATGGCGAACACGGTGGCTACAAAGAAATCATCGCGAAAGTCAGCGGTGACGGGGTTTACGGTCGTCTGAAATTTGAATCCGGCGGCCATCGCGTGCAGCGCGTACCGGCAACCGAATCACAGGGGCGTATCCATACCTCTGCTTGTACCGTTGCGGTGATGCCGGAATTACCGGAAGCCGAGCTGCCGGATATCAACCCCGGCGATCTGCGTATTGATACCTTCCGTTCATCCGGTGCTGGTGGTCAGCACGTTAACACCACCGACTCCGCTATCCGTATTACCCACTTGCCAACGGGTATCGTGGTGGAGTGCCAGGACGAACGCTCGCAGCATAAAAACAAAGCCAAAGCGCTGGCCGTGTTGGGTTCACGCATTCGTGCGGCAGAAATTGCCAAACGCCAGCAGGCGGAAGCCTCAACTCGTCGTAACCTGCTGGGCAGCGGCGATCGCAGCGATCGTAACCGCACCTATAACTTCCCGCAGGGCCGCGTGACCGACCACCGCATCAACCTTACGGTTTACCGCCTGGACGAGGTGATGGAAGGTAAACTGGACATGCTGATTGAGCCGATTGTTCAGGAATACCAGGCCGACCAGCTGGCAGCGCTCGCCGGGCAGGATTAATGGACTATCAATCCTGGTTGCGTCAGTCGATAAGCCAGCTGTCGCAAAGCGAAAGCCCACGCAGAGATGCGGAGATTTTGCTGGGCTTTGTGACCGGGAAAGCGCGCACCTATATTCTCGCTTTTGGTGAAACGCAGCTCTCAGAAAGCGAGCTTGCGCAGCTCAATGGCCTGCTGGCCCGTCGCGAACAGGGTGAACCGATCGCGCATCTGGTCGGCGTCCGTGAGTTCTGGTCGCTGCCGCTGTTTGTCTCGCCGGCAACGCTGATCCCACGCCCGGATACCGAGTGCCTGGTGGAACAGGCGCTGAACCGTCTGGCGAAGCAGCCGTGCCGGATCCTCGATCTTGGCACTGGCACCGGTGCTATCGCGCTGGCGCTGGGGAGCGAACGCCCGGACTGCCAGATTACGGCCGTCGACGTGATGCCCGAGGCGGTTGCGCTGGCTAAGCGTAACGCGGAGCATTTAGGTATAACGAACGTCACCGTTCTGACCAGCCACTGGTTTAGCGCGCTGGAGGGGCAGCAGTTCGAGCTGATTGTCAGCAATCCGCCGTACATTGATGAGCAAGACCCTCATCTCGCCATGGGCGATGTGCGCTTCGAACCGCGCTCTGCACTGGTTGCGGCAAAAGAAGGACTTGCGGACCTGGCGTGGATAATCGCACAATCAAGGCGATTTTTACGCCCCGGCGGCTGGTTATTGCTGGAACATGGCTGGCAGCAGGGTGAAGCGGTGCGTGCGTTGTTTAGCGATAAAGGATATGTGCAGGTGGAAACCTGCCGGGACTATGGCGACAACGAGCGTCTGACGCTGGGGCGCCTGTCGTTACAGGAGTAACAGGGAATGAGTGCGTTTACGTTTCTGATTAGCCTGCATTTGACCACGGTGGCGCTGAGCATTAGCCTGTTTGTGCTGCGTTACTGGTGGCGCTTTACGGGTAATCCGCGCGCTCAGGCGCGCTGGGTGCGGGTTGTGCCTCATGCAGTAGACACGCTGCTACTGCTCAGTGGTCTGGGGCTCATCGTTGTAACACGCTATATCCCATTTACTGCTAATGGCGCATGGCTGACGGAAAAGCTGTTTGGCGTTATCATCTACATCGTTTTGGGTTTCATTGCGCTGGGGCGACATCGTCCGCGCAGCCAGCAAACGGGGTTTATTGCGTTTTTGCTGGGGCTGGTGGTGCTGTACATCATCATTAAACTCGCCGCCACAAAGATACCGATACTGGGGTAAGACATGCGGTCGTTAGCCGATTTCGAATTTAACAAAGCACCATTGTGCGATGGGATGATCCTGATATCCGAATTGATTCGTGATGATTTTCCCTCGCAGTTCGTGCACGACGAACTTGAGCGTCTGATCAGTCTGGCGCGTGAAGAAATAAGTCAGGCTCAACCGCAGGACTTGCAGCTGGAAAAACTTCTTGAGCTGTTTTACGGCGAATGGGGCTTTAAAGATACCCGTGGCGTGTACCGCCTGTCGGACGCGCTGTGGCTGGACAAAGTGCTGCAAAACCGCCAGGGTAGTGCGGTGTCGCTGGGGGCCATTCTGCTGTGGGTTGCCGGGCATCTGGATATTCCGCTGATGCCGGTTATTTTCCCGACGCAGCTTATTCTCCGTGCGGAGTGGCTGGACGGGGAAATGTGGCTGATCAATCCGTTTAACGGCGACACGCTGGACGAGCACACGCTGGAAGTCTGGCTAAAGGGGAATATCAGCCCGGTCGCCGAGCTGTTTAATGAAGATCTCGATGAGGCAGACAACGCGGAAGTGATCCGCAAGCTGCTGGATACGTTGAAATCGGCGTTGATGGAAGAGCAACAAATGGAACTGGCCCTGCGTGCCAGCGAAGCGCTGTTGCAGTTCAACCCGGAAGACCCGTATGAGATCCGCGACCGTGGTTTAATTTATGCGCAGCTTGATTGCGATCACGTTGCGCTGAACGATCTGAGCTACTTCGTCGAGCAGTGTCCTGAGGATCCGATCAGCGAGATGATCCGTGCGCAAATTAACACCATTTCGCACAAACAAATTACACTGCACTAAATCTGAATGAATCGACTCACTCTTGATAAGGGAATTGTATGAAACAAAAAGTGGTTAGCATTGGCGATATCAATGTCGCAAACGATCTGCCGTTTGTTCTCTTTGGCGGCATGAACGTGCTGGAATCTCGCGACCTCGCCATGCGCATTTGTGAGCACTACGTGACTGTTACCCAGAAACTGGGTATTCCGTACGTGTTCAAAGCCTCTTTTGACAAAGCCAACCGTTCCTCCATCAAGTCTTATCGTGGACCGGGCCTGGAAGAAGGGATGAAAATTTTCCAGGAGCTGAAACAGACTTTCGGCGTGAAAGTGATCACCGACGTTCACGAAGCCAGCCAGGCGCAGCCTGTTGCTGACGTGGTTGACGTGATTCAGCTGCCGGCATTCCTGGCGCGCCAGACCGACCTGGTTGAAGCCATGGCGAAAACCGGTGCCGTCATTAACGTGAAAAAACCGCAGTTCGTAAGCCCTGGTCAGATGGGTAACATCGTGGATAAATTCCATGAAGGCGGCAACGATAAAGTGATCCTGTGTGACCGTGGCAGCAATTTCGGTTACGACAACCTGGTTGTTGATATGCTCGGCTTTAGCGTGATGAAAAATGTGACTGGTAACTCTCCGGTTATTTTCGACGTCACCCACGCGCTGCAGTGCCGCGACCCGTTTGGCGCAGCATCTGGCGGCCGTCGTGCCCAGGTTGCCGAGCTGGCACGTGCAGGTATGGCGACTGGCCTGGCCGGTCTGTTCATCGAAGCGCACCCGGATCCAACCAATGCGAAATGCGACGGCCCGTCCGCGCTGCCGCTGGATAAACTGGAGCCGTTCCTGAAACAGATCAAAGCGATTGATGATCTGGTGAAAAACTTCGAAGAGCTGGATACCAGCAACTAAGATAATAAATATCCTCCGGCATAGCCGGAGGTTTTTCTGATGCGCCTATAAGGCTCTCTTACCAGCCGCGCCCTAAC
>NZ_CBFFRL010000122.1:0-14963 GCF_965644215.1 Phytobacter sp. V69 | reverse complement strand
AGTCATGATAATAGGGCCTTCTGATTAGAAGGCCCTATTATCAATGATTTTTATCCTCGTGACGACACTATCTAACGCAATGCAGCAAATATACGCATGGCATGTGGTGAATGGCAGCGCCTCTTTTGAAACCACCGCACCTGGCAGCGATGAAATGCTGGCCCGTTTGCATAAGACGCGTAGCGCGGGCTTACCCTGGTTTGTCGTGCTGGAAGAGGGCGTAGTGAAAGGCTATTGCTACCTTTCGCACTATCGTACGCGTTATGCCTACCGCTTCACGCTGGAAGATTCTATCTATATCGATGAGCAGTTCCGCCAGCGCGGCGCGGGCAAAGCGCTGCTGGCGAAAGTGATTGAATGGGCGCAAAGCCACGGCTATCGCCAACTGGTCGCCGTTGTCGGTAACAGTGAAAACGTGGGTTCACTGCGCCTGCATCAACAGGCCGGTTTCGCCATGACCGGTACACTGAACAATGTGGGCTTTAAGCATGGCCGCTGGCTGGATATTGTCATAATGCAGCGCACGTTGGGCGAGGGGAGTTCGACCCTTCCGGTGGCGGATGTTTACCCTCGCTCGGCCTGAGGTATATGGTAGTTTGAAACGCACTTTCCTCCCTGTGTCAGAGGCGTTACTATGGCGCCTCATTTTTTCAGGGGCAATGTATGCGTGTATTACTGGCGCCGATGGAAGGTGTGCTCGATTCGCTGGTGCGCGAGCTGCTGACCGAGGTTAACGACTACGATCACTGTATCACCGAGTTTGTGCGCGTGGTCGACCAGCTGTTGCCTGCGAAATCCTTCTACCGCATTTGCCCTGAACTGCAACATCAAAGCCGTACCCCTTCCGGCACCCTGGTTCGCGTACAACTGCTGGGGCAATACCCCGAGTGGCTGGCGGAAAACGCCGCGCGCGCTGTGGCACTGGGTTCCTGGGGTGTCGATCTCAACTGCGGCTGTCCATCGAAGCTGGTCAATGGCAGCGGCGGCGGGGCAACGCTACTTAAAGACCCGGAGCTGATTTATCGCGGGGCGAAAGCCATGCGCGAAGCCGTGCCTGCGGATCTGCCGGTCACTGTAAAAGTGCGTTTGGGCTGGGACAGCGGCGCGCGGCAGTTTGAAATTGCCGATGCCGTTCAGCAGGCCGGGGCCTCGGAACTGGTGGTTCACGGCCGCACTAAAGAAGACGGCTATAAAGCCGAGCGGATCAACTGGCAGGCCATCGGTGAGATTCGCCGTCGGCTTACCATTCCGGTTGTGGCGAACGGTGAGATTTGGGACTGGCAAAGCGCGCAGGATTGCATCGCAGCGACCGGCTGCGATGCGGTGATGATCGGTCGCGGCGCGCTGAACGTACCCAACCTTAGCCGGGTGGTCAAACACAACGCGCCGCGTATGCCGTGGCCCGAGGTCGTCGCGCTGTTGCAAAAATACACGCGGCTGGAAAAGCAGGGCGATACCGGGATGTACCACGTAGCACGCATCAAACAGTGGCTGGGCTATCTGCGCAAAGAGTATGTCGACGCGATTGCACTGTTCGAACAAATCCGCACCCTTAAGAGCTCGCCGGACATTGCGCGAGCGATTCAGGCGTTAAACGATTAAACTCTGCGATCATAATCACGTTTTTGCGTGGCATTGATTGAGTGAATGAAGCAACCTGATAGAGTTTCTCGCGGATTGTTACTGCATATGCAGGCTAAACCTGATGTTCTGGCATTTGCCGGGAGTCAGGTTTTTTTGTTTCTGGGGTTCGGATGAAAATCGCCAAAATACTTAATAATAATGTGGTGGTCGTGCTGGATGAACAACAACGCGAACAGGTCGTAATGGGCCGGGGGCTCGCGTTCCAGAAACGTACCGGCGATGAGCTGGATGACAGCAAAATCGAGAAAATTTTTGCCCTGCAAAGCGACGAACTGGTGCGGCGCTTAAGCGAACTGCTCAATCAGATCCCGCTGGATGTGATGACGGCCTGCGATCGGATTATCGATCTGGCGCGCAGTCGGCTGGGGAAGTTACAGGACAGTCTCTACATTACCCTGACAGACCACTGTTTTTTTGCCATTGAACGGCTCAAATCAGGTCAGGTGATTCGCAACGTTCTGCTGTGGGAAACCCGCCGTCTTTACCCGAAAGAGTTTCAGATTGGCCAGGAGGCGCGGGCGATAATCGCCAAACGACTGGGTGTGGAATTGCCGGAAGATGAAGCCGGTTTCATCGCGCTACACCTGGTCACCGCGCAGCTGAATAGTGATATGCCGGACGTTATGCATATCACCAAAGTGATGCAGGAGATCCTGCATATCGTGAAGTACCAGCTGAAACTCGAATATAACGAAGAGTCACTCAGCTACCACCGGTTCGTCACGCACCTGAAATTTTTCTCGCAGCGGATGTTAACCCGCACGGTGGTCGAAGATGATGATGTGTCTTTGCACCAGGCGGTAAAAGAGAACTATGCCAGCGCCTGGCGCTGTGCGGAAAAGGTGGCTCGCCATCTGGAACAAAACTATCAACGGAACCTGACCACAGAAGAGATCATGTTCCTGGCGATACATATTGAGCGTGTACGAAAAGACAAGCGCTAAAAAGAGCAAAGAATTACACAACATTATTCGCGTTGCAGGAAGGCGGCGACGCAGGGAATCTCCAGAGCTTACTCAAGTAAGTGACTGGGGTGAGTGAGGATGCCAACGCACCTGCAGCGTGAAGAATGAAGTGTAAAACAGGATTGTTACTGCATCTCGCAGGCAAAACCTGAGCCCAGCCCGCGAGGTGCTGGACTCGGGTTTTTTTTTATCTCAGTCACAGCCTTCGGGCATAAGAAGTAAGGAAAAAGCATGGAATATCAAGCGTTGGTGAAAGATATTCTCAGCCACGTCGGGGGCAAGGAGAACATTGGCAGCCTGGTGCACTGCGCCACCCGGTTACGCTTTAAGCTCAAAGATAACAAGAAAGCCGATGCCGAAGGGCTGAAAACCAACCCGGGCATCATCATGGTGGTGGAAAGCGGTGGCCAGTTTCAGGTGGTGGTCGGTAACCACGTCCATGATGTCTGGCAGGCGGTGCGCAACGAGGCAGGACTGACGGATGACACGCCGGCCGCAGAGCAAGCCCAGGGTGAGAAAATCTCGCTGGCTGGACGCCTGATCGACATCGTTTCCGGCATTTTCACGCCATTTATCGGCATTATGGCGGCATCCGGGATCCTGAAAGGGCTACTGGCGCTTGCCGTGGTGTGTGGCTGGCTGAGCACCAACAGCGGAACCTATCAAATCTGGTTTGCCGCCAGTGACGCGCTGTTCTTCTTCTTCCCGCTGATTCTCGGTTACACCGCCGGGAAGAAATTTGGCGGTAATGCCTTTGTGACCCTGGCGATTGGTGGCGCATTGACGCACCCGCTGATGATCAAAGCATTTGAAGCAAGCCAGGTGCCGGGAGCGGTAAGCGAAACGTTCCTCGGGATCCCGATTACCTTTATCAACTACAGTGGTTCGGTTATTCCGATCATTCTTGCCGCCTGGGTCAGCTGCTGGATTGAAAAACAGTGCAATAAGCTCCTTCATTCGGCGGTGAAGAACTTCTTTAGTCCACTGATCTGTATTGCGATTACGGTGCCGTTGACCTTCCTGGTGATTGGTCCGCTGGCGACCTTGCTGAGCCAGGGGCTGGCGCACGGCTATCAGGCTATCTATGTCTTTGCGCCATGGCTGGCGGGTGCGGCGCTGGGCGCGATGTGGCAGGTGTGCGTGATTTTCGGCCTGCACTGGGGGCTGGTGCCGTTGATGATCAACAACCTGACCGTGTTTGGTCAGGACACCATGCTGCCTATTTTGCTGCCTGCGGTTCTGGGGCAGGTGGGGGCGGTACTGGGGATTTTCCTGCGTACCCGTGACCCGCGTCAGAAAATGCTGGCCGGTTCGGCGGCCACGGCGGGTATCTTCGGTATCACTGAACCGGCGGTCTATGGCCTGACGCTGCCGCTGCGCCGTCCGTTTATTTTTGGCTGTGTTGCCGGATCTGTCGGCGGAGCGATTGTTGGCTTTAGCGATAGCCACGTCTACTCGTTTGGTTTTGCCAATGTCTTTACGCTGGCACAGATGATCCCTCCGGGCGGCGTGGATGCGACGCTGTGGGGCGGCATTCTGGGTACGGTGATTTCGCCGGTGTTGGCGTGCATTCTGACCGTTGTTGCCGGTATGCCAAAAACGGCAGCGGTGGCGGTAGCAAAACCCATCGCCGTTGCGCCGAGCGATAACGACGTCCTGTCACCGATGACCGGTACCGTTCTGGCTCTGGAGCAGGTGCCGGATAGCACCTTTGCCGCCGGGTTGCTCGGCCAGGGCGCGGCGATTATCCCGTCGGATAACAAAGTGATTGCGCCCTTTGCCGGTGAAGTCGCCTCGCTGTTCCAGACGAAACACGCCATCGGTTTATTAAGCGACAGCGGTATTGAAGTCCTGATCCACGTGGGGATCGATACCGTTAAGCTTGATGGCAAACCCTTTACCGCCCACGTTAGCGTTGGCGATAAAGTACAGCCTGGCGATTTACTGCTGGAGTTCGATCGCGATGCGATCCTCTCGGCTGGATACGATCTGGCAACGCCCATTATCATCAGCAACAGTGACGACTATAGTGCTGTGACGACCGTCGCATCGACATCGGTGGAATCCGGTATGCCGCTGCTGGCCGTCAATCGTTAATCAAAGGAGATATCAATGAAAGCATTCCCGAATGACTTCTTATGGGGCGGCGCTATCGCTGCAAACCAGGTAGAAGGCGCGTATCTGGAAGACGGCAAAGGCCTTTCCACCTCTGACGTACAACCAAAAGGCGTGTTCGGCGACGTGGTGGAACGTGTGGCGGGCGACAGTGGCCTGAAAGATGTCGCTATCGATTTCTATCACCGCTACCCGGAAGATATCTCATTGTTCGCAGAGATGGGCTTTAGCTGCCTGCGTGTATCCATCGCCTGGACGCGTATCTACCCTAACGGCGATGAAACCACGCCGAACGAAGCGGGCCTGGCGTTTTACGACAAGCTGTTCGACGAAATGCTGAGCAAAGGCATGACGCCGCTGGTGACGCTTTCCCACTACGAAATGCCGTGGGGGCTGGTGAAAGGCTACGGCGGTTGGGGAAGACGTCAGACCATTGGTTTCTTTGAGCGCTATGCTCGCACGGTGTTTGACCGTTACAAAAACAAAGTGAAGCTGTGGCTGACCTTCAATGAAATCAACATGTCGCTGCATGCGCCTATGACGGGTGTCGGCCTACAGGAAGGCAGCAGCAAGGCGGAGATCTTCCAGGCTATTCACCATCAACTGGTGGCAAGCGCGCTGGCGGTGAAAGCCTGCCATGAGATTATCCCGGATGCCAAAATCGGCAACATGATCCTCGGTGGTCTGATGTATCCGCTGAGCTGCAAACCGGGCGATGTGCTGGAAACGCTGCAGCAAAACCGCACCTGGCAGTTCTTCGGTGACGTACAGTGCCGTGGCGAGTACCCAGGCTATATGCTGCGTTTCTTCCATGAAAACGGCATTGCGCTCAACATCACCGACGCGGATCGCGACGCGCTGAAAACCACCATTGATTTCATTTCGTTCAGCTACTACATGACCGGTTGCGTCACCACCGATGAAGAGCTGAACGAGAAAGCGCGCGGTAACATTCTCAGCATGGTGCCAAACCCGCACCTCGCAAGCTCAGAGTGGGGCTGGCAGATTGACCCGGTTGGCCTGCGCACGCTGCTGAACGTAATGTGGGATCGCTGGCAGAAACCGCTGTTCATTGTGGAAAACGGTCTGGGCGCGAAAGACAAGCGTGAGGCGGATGGCAGCGTCAATGACGATTACCGCATCAGTTATCTCAACGACCATCTGGTGCAGGTGGGCGAGGCCATTGACGATGGTGTGGAGGTCATGGGCTACACCAGTTGGGGGCCTATCGATCTGGTGAGCGCCTCGAAAGCGGAAATCTCCAAGCGCTACGGGTTTATCTACGTTGACCGTGATGACGAAGGTAAGGGTACGCTGGCGCGTAGTCGCAAGAAAAGCTTCTGGTGGTATAAAGAGGTGATCGGCAGCAACGGTGCATCGCTTAAGCGATAAGCTGTAGCCGCTGTTCGCAATAACCCCCTCACCTAAATGAAGGTGAGGGGCGTTTTTTTTAGAAAATCATCTTAAACACGCCGGTGACCACCAACAGCCCAATCAGAAAGATAATCAAAATAACCCACAGCAATACCTTCAACATTTCTTCTCTCCCTTGATGGTTTTACTCACCGCAAAGTGTAGCAACCGTCCACAAATATGCCTTTTTTCTATACTTAAGGGTTGGCTGCATGACATGAGGGGCGAGGGGGACGCTACTGATTCTGCCGTCGTAATAGCGATGAATAGTTACAACATACTTGTGTTTTAACGGACGCTGGCGAACCCGCAGGTTAACGCCAGTTGCGCATGGCTACTCGGACGGTGGCGTGCGGCGTTTCTGTTGCCGGTGCCGCAGCCACCAGCGCACGGAGAAAACCACCACCACGGCCAGCACCAGCCAGATAAGCTTCTTAATATGGTGATCAAACTGATGCAGCCACGGCCCGATCACTTCCCCACCCACATAGCCTAGCGTCGTGAAAATTAACGCCCAGACGATGGCACCGAAAATATTCAGCGGCAGGAAGATTTTGGGGGGCAGATGGCTGGCGCCAATGAGCAGTGGCCCGATAATACGAAAGCCGTACATAAAACGCGTGCCGATCACAAACAGCCAGGGGCGGCGATTGATCATGCGCTGTGCCTGGTTAATTTTGTCCTGATGGCGGGTAAAGCGTTGCAGAATTTTCATGCCGTATCGACGCCCCAGAAGATACAGCAACTGGTCGCCGATCATGCCGCCCAGTGCAACGGATATCACCACCAGTGGGAATTTAAGTAGCCCCTGGTGTGCGGCAACGCCACCCAGCAGGGTAATGGTTTCCCCTTCAGCGATACTGCCAACAACCAGCGCGGCATAGCCGTACTGGCTGATAAGATGATTCATATCCATAGGCCCAACAATTCTCCCGTTAAACCCCATAAGCATACACCCTATGAATTGAATGCGCAGACAACTGCGGTTTCGTTGTCCGGATTGGCGCTGCGTATTTTTTGAGCTGCACGCAAAATAACCATCAGGATGACGTATACTTAGGGTGTCTGTATTCGGGCATTCAGCAAGGGGGCCTTATGAACCATGTCTGGGGACTTTTTTCCCATCCCGATCGTGAAATGCAGGTCATCAAGGGCGAAAACGAAACGGTTTCGCATCACTACACCCACCATGTACTGGTCATGGCGGCCATTCCCGTTATCTGTGCCTTTATCGGCACCACACAAATAGGTTGGAATTTTGGCGAAGAGAGCGTGGTCCAGTTGAACTGGTTTACCGCGTTTTATCTGGCCGTCATTTTCTATGCCATTATGCTGGCCGGCGTGGCGGTGATGGGCCGGGTGATTTGGTGGATGGCGAGGAGCTACCCGCAGCGTCCGTCTCTGGCGCGCTGTATGGTCTTTGCCGGGTATGTCGCAACACCGCTATTTTTGAGCGGCATTGTGGCGCTCTATCCACTGGTCTGGCTGTGCGCGCTGGTGGGTACCGTAGCGCTTTTCTATACCGGCTATCTGCTCTACGTAGGAATACCGACCTTCCTGAATATCGACCGAGAGGAAGGGTTAAGTTTCTCCAGCTCGACGCTGGCAATTGGGGTGCTGGTGCTTGAAGTACTGCTGGCGCTTACGGTCTCATTCTTTGGGGCTACGGCTACCGTCTGTTCTAATCCCATTGCGTTGCTGGTTGAAGTGCCAGCAACGCAACCTTCTGCAATGAATCTTCTATGGCGACAAGCGGGCGTGGCGGCTATTATGCGAAAGCCAGCTTCTGTTATTCATTTCCCAGACAGATGCGGTGTGCGTAATAACGTGCATGAATAATCATCAGAAGTCACACCATGCTGAAAATCCGAGTTTCTTTATTAAGCCTCGCGCTTATGTTTGCCGTGCCTGTCGCACCGCAGGCGCTGGCAAAAACCGCTGCGGCAACCGCGTCCGCGCAGCCTGAAATCGCGTCCGGTAGCGCGATGATTGTCGATTTACAAACCAACCAGGTTATCTATTCCAGCCACCCGGATCTGGTGCGTCCTATTGCGTCTATCACCAAGCTGATGACCGCGATGGTGGTGCTGGATGCCCATCTGCCGCTGGATGAAAAACTGAAAGTGGATATCAGCCATACGCCGGAAATGAAAGGGATCTATTCCCGCGTGCGCCTGAACAGTGAAATCAGCCGTAAAGATATGCTGCTGCTGGCGCTGATGTCCTCAGAAAACCGCGCGGCAGCGAGCCTTGCGCACCATTATCCTGGCGGCTATGACGCGTTTATCCGTGCGATGAATGCGAAAGCGCAGGCGTTGGGCATGACCCATACCCGTTATGTTGAGCCAACCGGTTTATCTACCAGTAATGTCTCGACGGCAGGTGATTTGATTAAACTGCTGGTAGCGACGAAGCAATATCCGCTGCTGGGCCAGTTGAGCACCACGCGTGAAGACATGGCGACATTCAGCAATCCGGGGTATACGCTGCCGTTCCGCAATACCAACCATCTGGTGTATCGCGATAACTGGAATATTCAACTGACCAAAACCGGGTTTACCAATGCGGCCGGTCACTGTCTGGTGATGCGTACCGTCATTAATAACAAGCCGGTTGCGCTGGTGGTTATGGATGCGTTCGGTAAGTTCACGCACTTTGCGGATGCCAGCCGTTTACGCACCTGGATTGAAACCGGTAAAGCACAGCCTGTTCCAGCCTCTGCGTTAAGCTATAAGCGCCAGAAAGCGGCACAGATGGCGCAGAACCACGGTGAACAGACCGCGCAAAACGACTAATTATTCCGGCAGCGTCCAGTCACCATCGTTGAGTGGACGCTGCATGATAACCGTATCCCGCCAGTCACCTTTCTTGTAGCCCACACTGCGTAACTGTCCGACAACTTCGAAACCGTGCTTTTTATGCAGGCGCATGGATCCGGAATTGTTTTGTCCGTCGCCGATCACCGCGAGCATCTGCCGCCACGGGCCTTCTTCACAGCGCGCAATCAGCGCATCCATCAACATACTGCCAATGCCGCGACCGGTCATGCTGGCATCAACATAAATAGATTCTTCAAGGGTGTAACGGTAGGCCTGACGCGGGCGATAAGGGCTTGCGTAGCAGTAACCCACCACGATGCCGTGATAGAGCGCAACCATCCAGGGAAGTCCGTCACTGGCGATTTTGTTCATGCGCTGGCGCATTTCGTCAATAGTGGGGGGCACTTCTTCGAAAGAGGCACGGCCATGCAGGACATGCCAGGCATAGAGGGACGAAATGGCGTGAACGTCGTCAAGGCTGGCATCGCGCACAATTAACGCATTTTCCGACAGGACATCAACAGCAGACATGATGGAGGTGCTCCTCACTATAACAGGCCAGAGAAACGTTTCTCTGGCCTGATACTTTAGTACGAATAAAGAGCACAATACAGCCCTGCTTAAGAATATTCCTAAGTTAGCCAGTGATGATTCGCTACCGGAATAGCCTACAACCAGTTTTTTCTCTTACTTGTTTTGCCAATACCAGGGTTCATGCTGTTAGTTGGATCATTTTCCAGGTAAAAGCGTTTTAAATGATCATCTGCGTCATATAAATGTCCGACGTTATGTTCGGCAGGATACTGCGCACCGCGCTGGCGTAATAAGTCCAGCATCTGTTCTTTAACTGCATGAATATCCACGCCTTTCTTGACGATGTAATCCTGATGGAAAACGTGACAGAAGAAGTGACCGTAGTAGAGCTTGTAGCTCAGCTGGTCGTCGATTTCCGGCGGTAAATGTTCAAACCAGTCGTTATCATTGCGGCGCAGGGCAATATCCAGCGCCAGAATGTCTTCTACCTCGTCTGCATGCACCGCCTGATAGCGAATCGCGGCTCCCGCTGCGGCGAACCGATGCAGAAAGGCTTTATTCCCTTCCTCAGTGGTACAGGCGAAGAACCCGCCCTCCGCCGTTTCAAAGTACTCCGCCAGCCACCGTTGCGCCTCGGCGATACCGTCGCCCGACATTTTCAGCAGCAGATGGTGTTCATACTTATCCCGCCAGCTTTTCATCCGCGGTGGCAGGTGAGAGGGGAAAAGGTGCCCCAGTTTTTGCATCGCCCGGTCGGTAAAGTGCGGTTTAAACACCGAGGCTTTGGCCAGCAGGGCGTCGGTACGGCCTTTCAGCGTAAAAAAGAACGGCATTTTGTCGGTGCCGAGCTTGTCGATCATCAGGAAGGTGTCTTTGCCGTAGCGTTCGGCGATATCGTAAATATCGCGGTGCATATATTCACCCGCCACCGGCAAATGGGTGAAGTCGCTCAGGATATGACGGCGAATCGCGCTCAGCACCTCCGGCTGGTTGGTGCCGATGTAAAACACCTGCTGACGAGAAGGGGCGACAAAGGTGTCCAGACGCACCGCAAAGACCGCCAGTTTCCCGGCGCAGCCTGAGGATTCAAACAGACGGTCCGGATCGGCGTTGTAACGGGCCGGTGTATCTGCCTCGACATCGCGCACGCGGCTGACATAATCCAGGTCGTGGCCGTGACGCCCGTCGTGGCGTACATCGGAATCGGTCACCCGTTCGTCATCAAGCTTACTTAAGATTTGCTCCGGCGTGCTGCCGAGCTCAATGCCTAAGTGATTGACCAACAGGAGCTTGCCGGTTTCGTCAATGCGCGCATACAGCGACATTTCGGTGTATGCCGGGCCGCGCTGCACCAGCGCACCGCCGGAATTGTTGCAAATCCCGCCAATCACCGATGCCCCGATACAGGATGAGCCGATAACCGAATGCGGCTCGCGGCCAAACGGTTTGAGCGCTTTTTCCAGCGCATAAAGGGTGGTGCCCGGGTAGGCCAGCACCTGCTCGCCGTTGTCGATCAGATGCAGTTTATCCAGCCGCAGGGTGCTGATGATAATAATGTCGCGGTCATAGTCATTGCCGTTCGGCGTTGAGCCTTCGGTCAGCCCGGTGTTGGCCGCCTGCATCAGGATGATCTTGTCGGCGCTGACGCAGGCGTTGAGCACGCGCCATAATTCGAGCAGCGTACCGGGAAAGACGACGGCGAGTGCATCGCCCTGGCCGGAACGGAACCCCTTACGGTAGCGTGCGGTTTTGGCCGGGTCGGTCAGGACATGCGAAGCGCCAACGAGGCGTTCGAGGTCGCGGGTAAACGCGATGTGGTGCTGGGAAGCTGTAGAAGACATTTTCCTCTCCCTGGTGGTGAAACTGCGTTCTCGCTTTAAAGCATAGTGTCTGAAAGTGAGGAATTCTCAGAAAAATCAGAGAATAACTCTGCAAGCCAGTCTACGATTATGGCACACTGCGTTTTTTTCATGGTCAGGCCCGTGAGCGGCTGTATAAACGAGAGAGTGAACGACATGAAATGGCTATGTTCGGTAGGTGTCGCCGTGAGCCTTGCGCTGCAACCGGTGATGGCAGAAGAGATGTTTGGTAACCATCCTCTGACGCCGCAAGCAAGGGATGCGTTTGTCACTGAATTACTAAAAAAAATGACGGTCGATGAAAAAATTGGTCAGTTGCGACTGATAAGCGTCGGACCGGACAATCCGAAAGAAGCTATCCGTGACATGATTGCGAAAAACCAGGTCGGGGCCATCTTTAATACCGTCACCCGCCCGGATATCCGCGCTATGCAGGATCAGGTGATGCAGCTCAGCCGCCTGAAAATCCCACTGTTCTTTGCCTACGACGTGCTTCACGGTCAGCGTACCGTCTTCCCGATTAGCCTGGGTCTGGCGTCCAGCTTTAACCTTGATGCGGTGAAAACCGTCGGTCGCATTTCTGCGTATGAAGCAGCAGATGACGGCCTGAACATGACCTGGGCACCGATGGTCGACGTTTCCCGAGATCCGCGCTGGGGCCGTGGCTCTGAAGGCTTTGGTGAAGACACCTACCTGACCACCGAAATGGGCCGCGCGATGGTCAAATCCATGCAGGGCAAAAGCCCGGCAGACCGTTATTCGGTGATGACCAGCGTTAAGCACTTTGCTGCCTATGGCGCAGTGGAAGGGGGCAAAGAGTACAACACGGTTGATATGAGCCCACAGCGCCTGTTCAACGACTATATGCCGCCGTACAAAGCCGGGCTGGACGCGGGCAGCGGTGCGGTGATGGTGGCGCTGAACTCCCTTAACGGTACGCCAGCAACATCTGACTCCTGGCTGCTTAAAGATGTTCTGCGCGACGAATGGGGCTTTAAAGGCATTACCGTTTCTGACCATGGCGCTATCAAAGAGCTGATCAAACACGGTGTCGCCGCTGACCCGGAAGATGCCGTGCGCGTGGCGCTGAAAGCCGGTATCAACATGAGCATGAGCGACGAGTACTACAGCAAGTACCTGCCGGGGCTTATCAAATCCGGCAAGGTCACCATGGAAGAACTCGACGATGCGACCCGTCACGTGCTCAACGTGAAATATGACATGGGGCTGTTCAACGATCCGTACAGCCATCTGGGGCCGAAAGATTCCGACCCGAAAGACACCAACGCGGAAAGCCGTCTACACCGTAAAGAAGCCCGTGAAGTGGCGCGCGAAAGTCTGGTGCTGCTGAAAAACCGTCTCGAGACGTTGCCGCTGAAAAAAGATGCGACCATCGCGGTGGTCGGCGCGCTGGCGGACAGTAAGCGTGACATGATGGGCAGCTGGTCTGCCGCCGGTGTGGCGGGGCAGTCCGTGACCGTGCTGACCGGTATTCGCAACGCGGTCGGCCCGAAAGGCACCATCCTGTATGCCCGTGGTTCTAACATCACCGACGATAAAGGCATTGTCGACTTCCTGAACCTGTATGAGCCTGCCGTCGTGCAGGACAAACGTAGCCCGCAGGAGATGATCGACGAAGCCGTGACCGCCGCGAAGAAATCTGATGTGGTGGTGGCGGTCGTTGGTGAAGCGCAGGGGATGGCGCATGAGGCCTCCAGCCGTACGGACCTGACTATCCCGCAAAGCCAGCGTGACCTGATTGCCGCGCTGAAAGCGACCGGCAAACCGCTGGTGCTGGTGCTGATGAACGGGCGTCCGCTGGCGCTGGTGAAAGAAGATCAGCAGGCCGATGTGATTCTGGAAACCTGGTTCGCCGGGACCGAAGGCGGTAACGCCATTGCCGACGTGCTGTTTGGTGATTACAACCCGTCCGGTAAGCTGCCGATGTCCTTCCCGCGCTCTGTCGGGCAGATCCCGGTCTATTACAGCCATCTGAACACCGGGCGTCCTTACAATGCCGATAAACCGAACAAGTACACCTCGCGCTACTTCGATGAGGCCAATGGTCCGCTCTATCCGTTCGGTTACGGCCTCAGCTACACCACGTTTAGCGTTTCCGATGTGAAAATGTCGGCCCCGACGATGACCCGCGACGGTAAAGTCACCGCCAGCGTCGATGTTACCAACACCGGCAAACGCGACGGGGCGACGGTCATTCAGATGTACCTGCAGGATGTGACGGCTTCCATGAGCCGCCCGGTAGAGCAGCTGCGTGGCTTCGAAAAAGTGGATCTCAAAGCCGGTGAAACCAAAACGGTCAGCTTCCCGATTGATGTCGAGGCGCTTAAATTCTGGAATCAGCGTATGAAATATGACGCTGAGCCGGGAAAATTCAATGTCTTTATCGGCGTGGATTCCGCCCGCGTTAAACAGGGTGAATTCACCCTGAAATAACCGCCCAAAGGCCGCTTCTTAGCGGCCTTTCTTCTTTAAATTCTTCGAGTTATAACTGCTTCGTCTAACCAGTAACATCAAAATCTGAATGACTGATGTATTCCAGCTCGATTCTCAACTACGCTTTTTGCACAGCCAGAATTCCGGGCACCACAAAAACAATGAGGAACGAGCATGAAATTACTTTCGCAATGGAGCGCTGCAGGGTTATTGATGCTGGCCGCAGGGGCACAGGCGGCTGAGCCGGTTAAAGTCGGCTCCAAGATTGATACCGAAGGCGCGCTGCTGGGCAATATCATTTTGCAGGTCCTGGAAAGCCATGGCGTGAAAACCGTCAACAAAGTCCAACTGGGCACCACCCCGGTGGTGCGCGGGGCCATCACCTCTGGCGAGCTGGATATCTACCCGGAATACACCGGCAACGGGGCGTTTTTCTTTAAAGAAGAGAACGACCCGGCGTGGAAGAATGCGCAGCAGGGCTATGACAAAGTTAAAAAGCTCGATGCGGAGAAAAACAAACTGGTCTGGTTGACGCCTGCACCAGCCAATAACACCTGGACCATTGCAGTCCGTCAGGATGTGGCAGAGAAGAACAAGCTGGTCTCCCTTGAGGATCTGAGCCGCTATTTGAAAGCGGGCGGGACCTTTAAACTGGCGGCCTCGGCGGAGTTTATCGAACGTACCGACGCGCTGCCAGCCTTCGAAAAAGCCTATGATTTCAAACTCAACCAGCAGCAGTTACTGTCGCTGGCCGGTGGCGATACTGCGGTAACCATCAAAGCGGCTGCCCAGCAAACATCCGGCGTGAATGCGGCAATGGCCTACGGGACCGATGGCCCGGTCGCGGCGCTGGGGCTGCAAACCCTGACCGATCCGAAAGGCGTGCAGCCGATCTATGCGCCCGCGCCGGTTGTGCGTGAAGCGGTGCTGAAAGCCTACCCACAGCTTGATGAGTGGCTGAAACCGGTATTCGCCAGCCTGGATGAAAAAACGCTGCAAAAACTGAATGCCAGTATTGCGGTGGAGGGGCTGGACGCCAAAAAAGTGGCGGCTGATTACCTGAAAGGAAAGGGACTGGGCGGATTGACCCTGTACACGATTCTGTGTAAATGCCTTTTCTCAGAAGTGACCGTCCAGGCGGTCACCGAACTCGATAATAA
>NZ_CBFFRL010000121.1:0-15337 GCF_965644215.1 Phytobacter sp. V69 | reverse complement strand
CGGCCTCATTTCTCGCTGCCGTCCAGATCAGATGCATCGCTCTCTGGGCTAAAATCTTGTGACGACACTATCTAAGCATAAAAAGTGTTTCTCCCTGTGTTCTAACGCTAGAAAGAGAGGTGTTAATGTCTGCTCCGCGCCAAATTCTCGCTGCCATTTTCGATATGGATGGATTAATTATGGACTCAGAGCCACTCTGGGATCGTGCTGAACTGGACGTCATGGCAAGCCTGGGGGTTGATATTAGCCGCCGCGATGAGCTACCGGATACCCTCGGCCTGCGCATTGATGTGGTAGTTGGCCTGTGGTTCGCCCGGCAGCCCTGGAACGGCCCGAGCTGTGAAGAGGTAACCAATCGCATTATCGCCCGCGCCCTCACGCTGGTAGAAGAAACGCGTCCGCTGTTACCCGGTGCGCGTGAAGCCATTGCCCTGTGCAAAGCCAACGGCCTGAAAGTGGGTCTGGCCTCGGCCTCCCCGCTGCATATGCTGGAAAAGACGCTGACCATGTTCGGTCTACGTGATAGCTTCGACGCGCTGGCGTCCGCAGAAAAACTGCCGTACAGCAAACCCCACCCACAGGTGTATCTGGATTGTGCTGCGAAACTTGGCGCGGACCCGCTCACCTGCGTGGCGCTGGAAGACTCCATCAACGGAATGATCGCCAGTAAAGCCGCCCGGATGCGCTCCATTGTGGTCCCCGCCGAAGAGAACCGTGATGATCCCCGCTATGCGCTGGCCGACGTGAAATTGACCAGCCTTGAAGCGCTTACCCTTACGCACCTGCGCGGCTAGTCCCCTGTCATCAGAGATGGCGTTCGCCGTCTCTGGTTTTATTTTTTAAAACACCGTTTCAATTTATTTGCAATTCTCCTTTTCTCCCCCTATTCTCAACTCAGGCAATGTGACAATAACCAAGACCTGGGGGAATTATGATTCTGGATGCCTTTTCACTTGCAAATAAAGTCGCCATCGTCACCGGCTGCGATACCGGGCTGGGGCAAGGCATGGCGCTGGGGCTGGCTGAAGCGGGATGCCATATTGTCGGCGTTGGGCGTAAAACGCCGCATGAGACCGCCGAACGCGTCACCGCGCTGGGCCGTAAGTTCCTCGCTATCCAGGCTGACCTCAGCAAACAAGACAGCATTAATGACATCGTCAGCCAGACCGTTTCACAGCTGGGTCGCATCGATATTCTGCTCAACAACGCCGGGACCATTCGCCGCTGCGATGCCCTCGAATTCAGCGAAAAAGACTGGGACGATGTGATGAACCTTAACGTCAAGACGCTCTTCTTCCTGTCTCAGGCCGTTGCCCGTCAGTTCATTGCCCAGGGCGACGGCGGGAAAATCATCAATATTGCCTCGATGCTCTCGTTCCAGGGCGGGATACGCGTCCCCTCTTATACCGCATCGAAAAGCGGCGTTCTGGGGCTAACCCGGCTGATGGCCAATGAATGGGCGCCGCACAACATTAATGTTAATGCCATCGCCCCCGGCTATATGGCCACCAACAATACGCAAGCGTTGCGTGAAGACGCAGACCGTAACCAGGAAATTGTCGATCGCATTCCGGCAGGACGCTGGGGAAAACCGGATGACCTGAAAGGCCCGGCGGTGTTCCTTGCCTCATCGGCCTCGGACTATATCAATGGTTACACGCTGGCCGTGGACGGTGGCTGGCTGGCGCGTTAATTAAATGGTGTTTTTGTGACAAAGAGTTACACCGTCACCTCTTCCGTCTACTGTATAAAAACCCTATACTGTATGCATCGACAGTTTAGTGAGTTTTATCATGACGGCGGAAGGACACCTGCTTTTTTCCATTGCCTGCGCGGTGTTTGCCAAAAATGCCGAATTGACGCCTGTGCTGGCACATGGTGATTGGTGGCATATTGTTCCGTCAGCCATTTTAACCTGCCTTCTGCCGGACATTGACCATCCGAAGTCGTTCCTTGGGCAGCGGCTAAAGTGGATCTCGAAACCCGTGGCCCGAATGTTCGGCCACCGGGGTTTTACCCATAGTCTGCTGGCCGTTTTTATTGGCCTCACCCTCTTCTATCTTAAAGTTCCTGACAGCTGGATTATCCCGGCTGATGCACTACAGGGGATGGTACTGGGTTATCTAAGCCATATTCTTGCCGATATGATCACCCCTGCGGGCGTGCCTCTGCTCTGGCCCTGCGGCTGGCGCTTTCGCCTGCCGTTACTTTCGCCGCAACGTGGTAACCAACTTGAGCGTGTTTTATGCATGGCGCTGTTCACCTGGGCGCTGTGGATGCCGCAGACATTGCCCGATAACAGTGCAGTGCGCTGGTCGTCGCAGATGATTAATTTGCTCCAGAATCAGTTCAATCGCTTTATTCATCAACAAATGGGCCATTAAATCGTCGCCTTCCCCATTTATGGCATAATTCATTCCATTTGGATATAAGGGCGGATGGCCTCTTCTGCTAACCTTCCGCCATCGGCCGACCTTTGGATGCCGGCCTTATAATTACATCAGGAGAACGGGGATGAACTTTCCTTTAATAGCGAACGTTGTGGTGTTCGTCGCACTGCTGCTGTTGCTGGCGCAAACGCGTCATAAACAGTGGAGTCTGGCAAAAAAAGTACTGGCCGGTTTAGGGCTTGGCGTGGTGTTTGGCCTTGCGTTGCAGGCTATTTACGGCTCAGATAACCCGATACTGAAGAACTCTATCCAGTGGTTCAACGTGGTCGGCAACGGCTATGTACAACTGCTGCAGATGATTGTTATGCCCCTGGTTTTTGCTTCCATCCTGAGCGCCGTCGCACGCCTGCACAACGCCTCTCAACTGGGTAAAATTAGCTTTTTAACCATCGGCACATTGCTGTTTACTACACTGATTTCCGCGCTGGTTGGCGTTCTGATGACCAATCTCTTCGGCCTGACTGCCGAAGGTCTGGTACAGGGCTCTGCCGAAACCGCCCGTCTGACGGCGATTCAGGCCAACTACGTAGGTAAAGTGGCCGACCTGAGCGTACCGCAGCTGCTGCTGTCGTTTGTACCGAAGAACCCGTTTGCCGACCTGACCGGCGCAAGCCCGACCTCCATCATCAGCGTCGTGATTTTCGCCGCGTTCCTCGGAGTCGCCGCCCTTAAGCTACTTAAAGACGATGCGCCAAAAGGTGAACGCGTTCTGACCGCCATTGATACACTGCAGAGCTGGGTAATGAAGCTGGTGCGTCTGGTGATGCAGCTGACGCCATACGGCGTTCTGGCGCTGATGACCAAAGTCGTGGCCGGTTCTAACATCCAGGACATCATCAAGCTGGGCAGCTTTGTTATCGCTTCCTACATCGGTCTTGGCATTATGTTTGTGGTGCACGGTCTGCTGCTGGCGGTTAACGGCGTCAGCCCGCTGAAATACTTCCGCAAAGTCTGGCCTGTACTGACCTTTGCCTTTACCAGCCGTTCCAGCGCCGCGTCTATTCCGCTGAACGTGGAAGCGCAGACCCGTCGTCTGGGCGTGCCGGAATCTATCGCCAGCTTTTCTGCCTCGTTTGGTGCGACCATTGGCCAGAACGGTTGTGCGGGTCTTTACCCGGCAATGCTGGCCGTGATGGTCGCCCCAACCGTTGGCATTAACCCGCTGGATCCGATGTGGATTGCGACGCTGGTGGGTATTGTAACGGTGAGTTCCGCTGGCGTTGCCGGTGTGGGTGGTGGTGCGACATTCGCCGCGCTGATTGTTCTGCCCGCAATGGGCCTGCCGGTAACATTGGTTGCACTGCTGATTTCCGTAGAACCGCTGATCGACATGGGCCGTACGGCGCTGAATGTCAGTGGTTCAATGACCGCCGGTTCGCTGACCAGCCAGTGGCTTAAGCAGACAGATAAAACCATTCTGAACAGTGAAGAGGACGTCGAGCTGGCCCATCGCTAATCTCGCGTCATCTGAAACAAAAACCGCCTGCAATGGTATTGTCAGGCGGTTTTTTTATTCATCGATTTCGCCTTCCTGGCGAATTTGCGTTGCCCAGCGCTGAGCAGCTTCTGGCACGCCAAAAACAGGTGAACGCGTAAAACGCTCGCCCTGTAACACAAAGGCCACATATTTCCCGCGCAATAACCACACGTCACGAAACCCATCAACCTTCACGGCATGTTCAGGTGGTGCAGGTTCGATACGGGGTACATAGCTGATAACGCGACGGTTTTGATGGCGCAAAGGTTTCATAAGCGAAGAGTTCACTAAGACGAATTCCACTAACACGAAAGTCCTATCATAGCCGATTGTCACCCCGCGCGTCGCGCCTGGGCTGACTTTCTGTGTACTCTTTGCCACAATTTCTTACACCTGCGGATGTGATGAGCAGAAATGCCCCCCAAAAACGGTACCGCGACCTGTGCCGCGGTACGTTACTTACAGATCGCGAAAGGTACCCAACTGGAAAGCACGTACGGCAATCGCCTCTTTCAGCGACGGTTGCGTCAGCACATCCAGCTCGTCTAACCGTGGGTAGCAGTAGTTACTGGTCATCAGTGCATTATCGACAAACGCCGGGTGACTCATGATTTCCAGCGACCCATCATCGCGCTGTAAGGCGGCATCCATAATTGCCGTAAACAACGAAGGTGATATCTCGTCACCATAAAAGGCGCTGGAAAAACCATCGGTGCTCCGTACACCACTCAGGCCAATCCCCTGACGCCGCGCATCATCATGGTCGACGCGCAGTGGGATACCCTTCTCTTGTGCAAACGCCGCCACCAGAGGGAAAATCGCGCCAATCATATGCACATGATGATGGCTGTCAATGTGCGACGGCGGCTCGCCAAACAGGGTGACAAAGCGTGCATACTGGCAAGCCAGTTCATCGGCTATCTCCTGGAGTGGCAGGAAACCGTGCGCAGCCAGATCCCAGATCCATTTACCCAGCAGCCCGTCTCGCGTCAGCGAAGGTACTCTCCCCACTGGCTTACCGAGCGTCAGGGTGAAATGTAACCCCACCGACAGTTCCGGCACCTGAGCACGCAGGGCGACCGCATGCTCAATGGCGGCACCGTTCACCAGCGCGGTGGTGGAGGTCACCACGCCATAGCGACAGGCTTCGACGATGCCGTAGTTCTGCCCGCGGCTTAAGCCAAAGTCATCCGCATTAACGATGAGTAGTCTTCCCATCACTCCCTCACTGTTTGAAGGTCGCTACCGTCGTAGCAAAACGCGGCAACCACTGCTGATTAGCTAACAGCATGTCGCGAGCCAGTTTTTCAGCATCTTTATCAGAATGAATCAGTGGATTAAGGTTGAGCGCCAGAAAAATGTCATTCAGCTCACCGCTCAGTGCCGCCTGGCTTGCCGCAATTTCAAAGCCTTTAATGGTATAAACCAGCCCAAGCACTTTGTCGTCAAAGCGGGTGATCCGTGGGTGCGGCGTTGCGCCATCGCGCCCCAGAAGGCAGGTCATTTCAACGGCCCATTCCGGCGGAATATTTTCCACGCTGCCGTGGTGCGGCACATTCACGTAGTGTTCCGTTTGCTTGTCATTAAAAATCGCATTGATCACTTCGCAGGCAGCATCGGAATAGTAGGCTCCACCACGCTGCTCCAGCGCTTTTGGTTTCACATTGAGTGTTGGGTCCTTGTACATCTCAAACAGGTTCTTTTCGACCTCCTGAACCACCTGTGCTCGCGTGCCGCCTTTGTAATATTCCCCCATTTCGATGCCCAGCATCTCTTTGGATTTGAAATAATACTGCAGGTAGGAACAGGGCAGCAGGTTGAGCGATCGCAGCAAGCCTTCCGAGAACGGTAAATCAAAAATGTTTTTCACCGACGATTTCGCCAGTCTTCCGGAGGCCACGCCATCCATCAGCTCGGCAAAACGTGATTCGCCGTTCACCAGCACATCCTTGATAAACACCAGATGGTTAAGACCGAATAAGTCCAGCGACAGTATGTCGTTGTCGGCAAGCTGCAGGACATCGCGGACAAACATTTTCATGCCGATGGGCACATTACACACGCCAATAAAGCGGCGGAAGCTGGTATGGCGATAGACCGCTTCTGTCACCATTCCGGCGGGGTTGGTGAAGTTGATCACCCACGCCTGCGGGCACAGCTCTTCCACATCGCGCAGAATATCGAAAATTACCGGAATAGTGCGTAAACCTTTAAACAGCCCGCCTGCGCCGTTGGTTTCCTGCCCAAGATAGCCGTGGGTTAACGGAATGCGCTCGTCCAGTTCACGCGCTTTGAGCTGGCCAATGCGAAATTGCGTGGTCACAAAATCGGCATCGCGTAGCGCTTCACGTCGGTCGAGGGTTTTAAATATCTTTAACGGCACGCCCGCTTTTTCCACCATCCGGCAGCAAAGATCGTAAATGATATCGAGCTTATGTTTCCCCTCTTCCACGTCCACCAGCCATAATTCACTGACCGGTAATTCATGGTAGCGAAGAATAAAGCCTTCGAGTAATTCCGGGGTATAGCTGCTGCCGCCGCCGATAGTCACAATTTTCAATTTCTTGGTCATGCTTTCTCCCTATGGCCTGATTTTGAAACAAGCCGTGCCATTACCGCAGTGCGATAATTATAGAATGGTGATGTTTGTTAGCGGGGACCTGCCCCGCAAATCAGGAAATATTGGTCAGTTGTTTACGGTAACTGCCCGGTGTAAATGAGGTCAGTTTTTTAAAGGTCTTAATAAATAAACTGGGGCTGCTATAACCCGCTTCCCACGCAATATCATTGATAGAGAAATTCGAAATTTCCAGCTGTTTTCGGGCAAAATTAATTCGAATGTCATTAATAATCTGCACCGGTGTTTTTTGATAATAACGCTGCGTCGCGCGGGTTAAATATTCCTGTGATTTCCCCGACAGGGCGACCATATTTTCCAGCGCATGTTCACCAAAACGGTGTTTGTCGTGCATCCCTTCCACCGTCGATTTCAACCATTGCGGAATGCAATCTTCCTCCTGCTGCTCGCGGTAATGGCGCAGCCGATTGATGACGTGGAACGTGACGTTTTCGATGAATTCATCGAGTTCGCTGTCACGAAAGTTAAGCGACGCGATGACCGATTCGATGTACGTCAGAAAAGCCGCTTTGATGCTGTAACTCTGTGACGCCACGAAGCAAAACGGCACCAGTGGCAGGTAATGGGTATCAAAAAATTGCTTGCTGATACCGACATTCAAGATCCGGGTCGCACCAAACTCATAAAAGCTCTGGTGGGTTGAGCCAACGGGAATAAAAACAAAGTCGCCCCGCTCCAGCAACACCCGCTTGCCGTTGATCACCTGGTAGTAACGCCCGGTCAGGACCAGCGTAAATTCATAATAATCATGCTGATGCAGCCCGCTGATACTCTCCACTTTGTTGTAGATAAACACGTGAAAAGGGCGGCCATTAAAAAGCTGCTGCTCTCTGACTGTTCTCACGTCCGTTGCGTTTACCTCTGGCTGCATCTGCGGGCTACTCCTTTATCGTCACATTTTCTCGTACAGTTCAATCAACTCAGCAATGAGTTCACGCGCCAGCATGGCTGTCATCAGGTGATCCTGCGCGTGAACCAGCACCAGACTCACCTTCATCTTACCCTGCCCCTCATCACTTTCAATGAGCTGAGTCTGAACGCGGTGCGCCTCGTGCAGGGCGGCATGCGATTGCGCCATCAGCGTTTTGGCCGTCTCAAAATCCCCGAGTTTGGCCTGTTTCAGCGCATTATACGCCAGGCTCCTCGCCTGGCCCGCGTTGATGATAAGCCCCATCACGACCTCTTCCAGGGCATCGGCGGTGGTATCGGTTTCCGGCAGGTTATCTAAATCCAGCATGATTGCTCCTCATCCGTTGTGGCTGCGGCACACCCATGCCGCGGCCTTTCCTTACTATTTCAGATTAAAATTTCAGTGCCTGAGCGATATCTTCCTCACTCTCTTCGGCTTCGATGGTGTTCTGCGCTTTATTCGATATCACAACGAACGGCAGGTAGAGCAACGTCGCCACGCCGAGGTTAAACAGCGCCAACAGCAGGGCCGTGATGCTGCCGTTGGTATTGAAGAAGGCGCCCAGCCCGGTCGGCATGGTCCATGGCGCGATGTTGGTAATTGGCGGGATGATACCCATGTAGTAGGCCGCCATGGTGATAGCCGCCAGTAACGGTTGTACCAGGATAAACGGAATGAACATCACCGGGTTCATGATAATTGGCAGGCCAAACATCATGGGTTCGTTAATCTGGAAGATCCCGGACGGCAGTGCCAGCTTCGCCACCTGACGGTGATCCGCACGGCGAGACGCAATAAAGATGGCAATAATCAACCCCAGCGTCGCCCCGGTACCGCCGAGGAAAATGTAGGAGTCGAGAACCGGTTTCGCCCAGGCATGGAAGGTTTTACCCGCCGCCAGCGCCGCATCGACTGAACCGTATTCGGTGTACAGCGCCACATTTTCCAGTGCCCATGGCGTCATGATGCCGCTGTCCAGCGCCGCCAGAGCCAGTGAGCCATGTACGCCAAAGAACCACAGCAGCGAGGTGAAGATGACATACGCCCAGCCCACCACGCCGCCCATTGCCGCCAGCGGTTTCGAGATGGAATCCATGATGATTTGGTGGAAAGTCGTTCCCGCACCCGCCAGTCCCCAGGCGATAATCCCCATCACCGAGAGGATCACAAAGCCGGGAATCAGTGCGGAAAAGGAACGGGAAACCGATGCCGGAACGCT
The DNA here is from genome assembly GCF_965644215.1 of Phytobacter sp. V69. Lineage (NCBI taxonomy): Bacteria > Pseudomonadati > Pseudomonadota > Gammaproteobacteria > Enterobacterales > Enterobacteriaceae > Phytobacter > Phytobacter sp. V69. The sequence continues at coordinate 6,643 of NZ_CBFFRL010000121.1, read as the reverse complement.
GTCAGGTAGTTTAATCACCCAGTTACGCCGGACAACAAAGGCGAACATTTCCGCGACCGCCAGCCCAATTAGCATGCCGGAAATAATGTTCGAGCCGCCGAGCCAGGTTGCATCTACCGCATAGGCCCCCCCCACGCTGTACGGGGTGACAGTCATAAACGCGGCCACGGACAATAACCCTGCCGCGAGTGGGTCAACTTTGCGTTCCTCTGCCAACGCCATGCCAATAAAAAAAGGCGCCATCAGCGACATAATACCCAACGTACCGTTATAGACATTACCGCCGATGGCTTTAAGGCCGTTCAGGGAATCAATTGTTGACGCGTCCAGTCGGATGCCAAGGGAATAAAAAAACGATCCTTCGCCGAAACTTAAAAAGACATTATTAATTAAAACGAACATTGCACCCGCGAGAGTTAATGGCATTAATTTAATAAAACCATTTTTTATCGCATTGACATGTGGCTGCTTGCCTATTTTTACCGCAAACGGCAACAGTACTTTTTCCAGAGAATTGATCGCTTTATTCATACAAATAAGCCCTTGAGTGCCGCAACGATTGTTGCGGCATGAATGTGTGAAATTGCTCTTTGACGGGATAAATAAAAAAATTAAAGGGCTGCTTTTTTAATTGCAGCAACGGCACTTTTAAGAACTGCTAAACCATCGATTTTGCCATACAGCAATGAATCAATAACCTCTACCGGCTTATCGGGCAGGATGCGCTGAATTTCCGGCAACATATACGCAATCTGTGGACCTAATAAGACAACATCCGCCTGCGGGCCTTTTTCTGCTGCCAGCGTTTCAGGAAAGGCATCGATGATCACCGGCACATTATACTTTTCGGCCTGAGCACGCATTTTCGATACCAGCAACGACGTAGACATGCCTGCTGAGCAGAACAAATAGATGATTTTCTTATCCATAAAAACCCCCTTGAGCGACATTCATCCTCGCAGGAGCGAGTAATGAATCCGTATGGCGCGATGCCATGTTATCTGTTTTGTGATGGTGTATTGAGTATACGGTGGTGCGCGGCAATGAGATAATTCACCACAAACCATAATTGTCTCTCATTGACCTGACATCATGACTCCCTTCACATTACCGCCAAATAATTCGCTTCGCTAAAAAAGATTCAGACACAAAAAAACCGACCCAAAGGGCCGGTTTTAGATCTGCTCAGGCAACGAAAATTAAAGGTTACTGCTTAGCTGCTTGTGGAGCAGTGTCGTATTCGGCACAGGTCTGGTAACCCGAGTTCATCACGTGGCCGGTGTCATCCAGCGCGACGAAATAGGTTTCAGTTTTACCATCACGTTGACCCAAGATGTAGGTCTGGCAGGTACCACGCGCGTGGATCATGGTCACTTCGGAAGAAGGACGACCGGCAACCTGCATAACCTGCTGGCGCGTCATCCCTTTTTTCACGTCTTTCACGACCGGCTGGCTCACCCGATCTTTGGCGCGATCATAAGCCGTACACCCTGCCAGCATAGTCAGTACCGCCGCTGCACCCAGAATTCCTGCGATGTTCTTGTTCATATTCCATCCTCTTGTTTATCCGCTTGTGTATCAGCGTGTTATCTAAGCCTGGAATATAAAATTGCATTTTTCAACTATACAGCGAGACTGGCATAACTTTCGGAAAATTCTAATAAAACTACGATAACCTGCTAAAACGGCGTAATTTACGGCACTCAAATTCGTGATCCTTGTCGTTTTACCGCCAAAGGGTTAATTTGGCTTCATCACCTATTTGCTACCTGCATAGCAGGCCACATTACGGAGGGGTTAAATGACTCTGCAACAAGAGATTATTCAGGCGCTGGGCGTCAAGCCGACCGTCAACGCCGAAGAAGAAGTTCGCCGTAGCGTAGATTTTCTAAAATCCTATCTGAAAACCTATCCCTTTTTACGCTCGCTGGTTCTCGGGATCAGTGGCGGCCAGGATTCAACCCTGACCGGTAAACTTTGCCAGACCGCTATCTCCGAGCTGCGCCAGGAAAGCGGCGACGCCAGCTACCAGTTTATCGCAGTGCGTTTACCGTATGGCGTGCAGGCCGATGAACAAGATTGCCACGACGCGATCGAATTTATCAAACCGGACCGCGTGCTGACTGTGAACATCAAAGGCGCGGTGCTGGCCAGTGAACAAGCCCTGCGCGAAGCGGGTATTGAACTGAGTGATTTTATTCGCGGCAATGAAAAGGCCCGTGAACGTATGAAAGCACAGTACAGTATCGCCGGGATGACCAAAGGCGTGGTAGTGGGCACTGACCATGCGGCAGAAGCGGTGACCGGTTTCTTCACCAAATACGGTGACGGCGGGACCGATATCAACCCAATTTTCCGTCTCAATAAGCGTCAGGGGAAACAGCTGCTGGCCTCTCTGGGCTGCCCGGAGCACCTGTACAAGAAAGCGCCAACCGCTGACCTGGAAGATGACCGCCCTTCCCTGCCGGATGAAGCCGCGCTGGGTGTCACCTACGAAAACATTGATGACTACCTGGAAGGCAAAACGCTGGACGTCGGAACCTCACACATCATCGAAGGCTGGTATCTGAAGACGGAGCATAAACGCCGTCCACCGATTACCGTTTTCGACGACTTCTGGAAACAGCAGTAAATCTCAGGGGCGGCGCAAGTCGCCTCTTTTTTCACCTGCAGCGGCCTGCTATACTGTACAGGTAAACAGTATCAGGAGTCCGCAGTGAACAGGCGTCAATCCGCCCCGCGTCTTGAGTTTGAAGCGGCGGCTATCTACGAATACCCCGAACATCTCCGCCCATGGCTGGAAGCCCTGCCTAAGCAGCCCGGCGTCTATTTTTTCCATGGCGAGAGTGACGCCATGCCGCTGTACATCGGCAAAAGCGTTAATATCCGAAGCCGTGTTCTCTCCCATCTTCGCACGCCGGACGAAGCCGCCATGCTGCGCCAGGCGCGACGTATCACCTGGGTGTGTACCGCCGGTGAGCTCGGTGCCCTGTTACTGGAAGCACGCCTGATTAAAGAACAGCAGCCTCTGTTTAATAAGCGCCTGCGCCGTAACCGCCAGCTTTGCTCGTTGTTAGTGAAAGAAGTCGATAAACCTCAGGTGGTTTATGCCCGGGAAGTGGATTTTTCCTCGCAGGCCAGCCTGTACGGGCTATTCGCCAACCGCCGTGCCGCTTTACAAACGCTGCAATCCATCGCCGATGACGAAAAGCTCTGTTATGGTCTGCTTGGCCTGGAGTCCTTAACCCGTGGGCGTGGCTGTTTCCGCTCAGCACTACATCGCTGCGCAGGTGCCTGTTGTGGAAAAGAGACGGTGGATGAGCACAATGGCCGTTTTCTGGCGGCCATGGAACGTATGCGCCTGGTGTGCTGACCGTGGCAAGGCCCAATCAGCTTGCAGGAAGTGGGGGAAGAGATGACGCAGTACCACATCATCCATAACTGGCTGTGGCTTGGGGTGGTAAATCATTTAGATGAGGCGGCGGAATTGATCCGCACGCCCGCCGGGTTCGATCACGACGGCTATAAAATACTCTGCAAACCATTACTGTCTGGCGAGTATGTCATTAGCGAGTTTGCTCAGTGACCGGGAAGAAAGGTAATTTCGCTAAACAGCAACTGGCCTTCTGACTTTAGCAAACGTAGCGTCTGACGGCCTTCACTCCAGCAGGCCCCCTGATCGGCGGTGAGCAGCTTATCACCCAGTTGCCATGCGCCGCTAAGCACAAAGATCACTCCACCCCGTGCGCCGAATGTGGTGAATGTCCTGTCCGCAATACGCACCCTGGCGCGGCAATGGTCGCGGCGGGTCATGATATTAAAATCCATCGACATCTGCCCGTCGTGCAGTTGCGCTTTGACCGGTTGTTCCCCGGCAAAGGTAAAAGGCTGGAATTTTTTCAGCGTATGACAGAATTCATGACCGCCATCCAGCGTGACTTCGCCACCTTCAATTAACGTGATAACGCGGTCAACGCCAGGAAACTGAGGAAAGTCGCCGTTACTGGCAAGCGATGCAATACTGGCACGCCAGCTGAAATCTCGCGTTGCTTCCGGAAAACAACAAATTTCTCGGGTTTCCCCTGCACCATTACGCCAAAGATTGACCGGCATTTTGCGGATATCAAAGAATTCCATCATCACTCCTGAATGGCGCAGCATGGGAAAGCCGCGCCGCTGCTTCTAAAGGCAGCGTGTCGTTATTGTCCATCCTGCCATTAAGGCGTTATCGGCAGTAAACCAGGATGCCTTAGCCATGCTGTAGTCGGCATTTAAAAAAATTTAACGTAATGATACACGGAAATTTTCCGGCAAAGACGTGCAGATCGAGGATACCGTGATACAGGCGGCAGACAAGAGGGCAAGAAAGAAAAAACCGCCAGTCCTGCCCACAACGTAAACTCGCGCTATGGGCAAGACCGGCGGTCTTGATAGGAGTTGCTAAATCAGTTATTCAGCAGGTTGAGGCATTTTACCTTCTGGCGCCGGACGTTCTGTCAGACGCTTCTCAAAATTGGCATTAAACTGTTTTTTCTGTTCCGGAGTCAGAATGTTGTAGATTTTGTTCTGAGTTTCCAGATGCGCCAGCATGTGTGCTTTACGCTGGTCGTCCATTTTTGCGATTTGCGCTTCGGCTTTCGCTTTATCGAAGGTATCGCTGGCAATAATGCTATGCATATCGCGGCGTTCTTGCTGCATCTGCTCATGCTCGCCTTTCATGATGTCGCGAATCTGCTGTTTCTGCGCATCCGTCAGGTTAAGACCTTTGAACATCATGTCATGATGAGGTCCACGCGGGCCTTTATGGTGCATTGCCGGTTTGCCATCGGCCGGTGCGGTAGAGGTTGTATCGGCAGCATGCGCCAGGTTAGCAGCGCCAAGAGCCAGGGTAGAGGCAACAAACAGAGCGGTGAGTTTACGCATAATATAATTCCTTACTATTCATGTTTTCTTGCGGCGATTGCCGTGTTGACGATATTCACTCTAGCGGTTTAATCGTCAATAAATCAGAGCATCGGTAAAACAATGAAAGTGTAAAAAACATTTTTACAGCAAATGTGGAGGAAATATGGATAAACGGTGGAGAGTGGCAAACCAAATATGCCAGAGGCGGTTTTACGGGGGAATAATGGAGATTATATAACGCGGATGAATAATAACAAGGCAATGCAACAAGAATAATCTGCATAACTTACAGAAAAGTTAGCCACTCAAACGAGCTAATCAATCCGCCCGTCGTGATAGCCCCTCCATAGAACAAGCGAGATCATCGATTATTGCTTAACCGCCATTACAGCAGCGTCTTAAAGCGCGAAACATATCTCAGCGGTAAGACAATATGTTCAGCGTCAATAATTACGCATCAGCTGATGTTGGGAAATATCCGATGTGAACGCTATCACTAAAACTGTATATCTCCATCCCAACTTTAGAAAATAGAATTGATAACGATTTTTTGGTGTGGATCGTCACATGCCCATTTCTGGGTGCAACATACCAGCTATGGGTACCTTCATTGGTCAGCGAGTCACTAACCAGGGTAGAAAAGAAAATTGCCCCTCTCTCCTGCAGGAAGTCAAAAACCTCCAACAGCGTTGCAATGGGAGTTGTCGTATGTTCAAACACCTCAAAAGAAGTGATGAGTTCGAACTTCCTCTGTGGCAATTCTAAATTTAAATGAAACGGGTCCCAGCCAACCGCACTCACCCCCTGTGCACACAGTAATTCCGCAAGTTGACCATCACCGCCGCCATAGTCGAGAACATTCCACTTCTGGATTGGTTTAAAATTAGACATAATCAACTCGGCATTACTTTGTGGTCGAACGCCAAGAAAGTCAGGATCATGAGTTATATAATCATCATTATAAATATATTTTTTAAAATCATCGAATGTCCAGTCATCAAAAGCATGAGTATAAATAAGACCACAACTCTCACAACGATGATAATAAATCGGTATCCCCGTCAATGGTAATACAGCATAGTCGGGCAACTTACTGTTGCATGATGTATTAAAATCAACAACGCCACACAGATAAGCGTCACTATCGCAAATTTTACATTTCGATGAATGTTCGAGACTTTTAATAATCATATATCCTCACGACATTAAGCTTTAATCGTTTAATTTCTGAGTATACGTATAAGACATGGCGGTCAACTCAACATGTAAGCTCGGCCACACACTCTAAGATAGCAGTAATAACGGCTGATTACGTCAAGATAAGACACATTTTTCACGCTCAGTTTGCAGAATAGTGCTGCCGAAACGCAGTTTGCCAGGAGCATAAACAGGATAAATCCAACAGGGCCGCAGACCGCCTTTTCTCACCTGGAATACCCAGACGTTCTTATACGCTACAGAGATAGCAACCACGCAAACATGATCGTTCATAGCCACAAATAACACAAGGATTAAAAAACAAATAAAATCAATAGTATAAATAAAATACATATTGAAAACGCCAGATGCAATTGACCTAAAAAGATAGCAAAATCGTGTCTAATCCACAGCTAGAAAAAGGTCAGGCATGCTACCCTAAAATCTTAATAAGAGAGACGGTAGTTCGCGAATTCAGATAATAAGTGCAACGCTCGGACATGATTGTGGAGAGTGTAGGAGGAAGGGTTAACTACCGATA
>NZ_CBFFRL010000120.1:0-15394 GCF_965644215.1 Phytobacter sp. V69 | reverse complement strand
AGCGGGCATCGTGAAAAGTCTATGTCAAAGAAAGGGTTATGTTCTCATAATTGACGATTAAATCGCACCTTCCTTAATCCCCCCTGTGTCGATAATATATTGTGCAATTTCTCCTCTCCCATGGACTCAGGTTATGCTCAAAAATATACGGGTTATTACCGGCATCATCATCGCACTATCGGTATTTTGTCTGCTTCAACTGGTTACCGGCGGGCTTTTCTACTCTGCAGTCAATAATGACAGAGTAAACTTCCAGAATACGGGGATTCTTAGCGCACAGCAGGAAAATCTTGGCGACAGCGTCAACACGCTGATCAAAACACGCGTCACTGTCACTCGCGTGGCGATCCGTTTTCTGAAAAATCAACGCGATCCGGCGTCCCTTGCCAGTATCGACAAGCTCCTTACCACCGCCTCTGAGTCGCTCGACAAGGCCGAAGGGTACTTCAACAACTACAAAAGCACGCCTCGCGTGGCAGGTCAGGATGCCGCGTTAGCCAACGACGTCTCGCAAAACATCCCCAAAATGCACGACGTGCTGCAGCAGTCCATCACCTTCCTGCGGGCGAACAACTACGAAGCCTACGGCAACCTTGATGCCCAACAGGCGCAGGATGATATGGACGCCAGCTATGCGAAATGGCGTACTGAAAACAACAGCTTCCTGCAGGCTGCCGCGCGGGAAAACCAGAGCAGCTTTACCAGCATGCAATGGACTCTCGGCGTGATTTTGCTGGTAGTGATTGCGGTCATGACCATTATCTGGCTGGGGCTGCAACATCTGCTGCTTAAACCGCTGCGCAGCGTCATGGGGCACATTCGCGCCATCGCCGGTGGCGACCTGACACAGCCGATCTCCGCCGAAGGCCGTAACGAGATGAGCCAGTTGGCCAGTGGCCTGCATGAGATGCAATCCTCGCTGGTCAAAACCGTGGGCGCGGTGCGTAACAGTTCCGACTCGATTTATACCGGCGCGACGGAAATCTCCACTGGCAACAACGATCTTTCCTCCCGCACCGAACAGCAGGCCGCGTCACTCGAAGAGACCGCCGCCAGCATGGAGCAGTTAACCGCCACGGTGAAACAGAATACCGAAAACGCCCGTCAGGCCTCAAATCTGGCGAAAAATGCCTCGGACACCGCAGCCCGCGGCGGTCAGGTAGTGAGCGACGTGGTACGCACCATGAGCGAAATCTCCAGCAGTTCCCAGCAGATAGCCCAGATCACCAGCGTGATCGACGCCATTGCCTTCCAGACAAATATCCTTGCGCTGAACGCCGCCGTTGAAGCCGCGCGCGCGGGCGAGCAGGGCCGTGGATTTGCCGTAGTGGCAGGGGAAGTGCGCACGCTTGCCAGCCGCAGTGCGCAGGCCGCAAAAGAGATTAAAACGCTAATTGAAAACTCCGTAAGCCGCGTCAACTCCGGTACCTCGCTGGTGGCCGAAGCGGGCGATACCATGCAAGAGATCGTCAATGCCGTTACCCGCGTTACCGATATTATGGGGGAAATCGCCTCCGCATCGGACGAGCAAAGTAAAGGTATTGAGCAGGTTAGCCTTGCGGTATCGCAAATGGACAGCGTCACCCAGCAGAACGCCTCGTTGGTGCAGGAGTCCGCTGCGGCCTCTGCGGCGCTGGAAGAGCAGGCTGAACAGCTGCGCCAGGCCGTTGCGGTCTTCCGCGTCAACGGCCACAGCATGCTGCTGCAAAGCAAACCCGGCAAACCGACCATCGCTCCGCGCCTGGTCGCTGCCACCGCTGCACCCGCTGCCAGCGACAGCAACTGGGAAACGTTCTAGGCAACCCGCACCGCTCTGTTACCTCTCCCTGTGGGCTGAGGCATCCCCAGTAATATTACGTTTTACAGCGATAATACCGCGCCATAAGAATACAAAAGTAACAGCGATGACAGGGTCCGGCTGAAAATCGATGAGGCGTTGACGGTTGACCGGGGCCGCCCGCAGGGACGCGGGCGGAGGGGATAGCCTACAAGGACGTAGGCTGGTCCCCGACCCGAAAGTCAGACGGCATAAGACGAGTGGACCGCGAAGCGGCGATTTTCCTGGCCGGGAGCCTGGGTCGCCAGGGGGGTGGCGATGAGCCACCCTGGCACGTTCACGGGTTCTGTCGCGATAGAAAAGCAAAGAACATAAGGTGAACGGAATGACCACCAGAGCCGCATTTTCCCCCTCACCCTGGCCCTCTCCCTCAGGGAGAGGGAACCGAACGTGCTCGCATTTTTTGTGGGGAACCCTCATCCCTGTAGGTTAGGGTGAGGGGACCAAACGGCTCCTCACTCCTGTTTTAAACCCCGCAATACCGACAGCAAATGCGCCGTAGACAGGTCATTTTCACGCTCTCGCCAGGCCAATCCCAGTTCACGCCACAGCGCAGGCTCTAAGGGGCGAGCGGCGATGCGATTGTCAGCGGAGAGTAGCGTGCCTGATTCAAGCGGTAACAGCGTGGCACCATAGCCCGCACCCACCAGGCTTTTAATCGCATCGTTGTAATCGAGCGTAATACGCGGCGTGGGACGATGGCCCGTCTGTGCAAACCAACCACTGGTCAATTGTGACAAGTGAGTCCCTGAACCATTGAGGATCAGCGGCTTATCAAGCATCCATTCAGGTGTCACCACATCCGGACTTGTCCAGTTCACAGGCAGAAATGCAACAACCGGATCCCGGCGCCAGGCCTCAATCTTCAGGCCGCTACTACGAAGCTGGGGAAGCGCCACAATACCGATATCGAGCGAACCGGATTTTAGCTGCTCGAGAGTCTGTTGTGAGGTAAGCACGGCAATGTGCACATCAATATTCGGATGAAGCTGTGCAAGCTTTTCAATCGCCCTTGGCAGCAGATTGGCGATCGCCCCTGTAGAAGCACCGAGCCTGACCTGCCCGGTCAGCCCTTGCGCCTGGCGGGAGATATCATCCAGGGCATACGCGGCGTCGGCCAGTAATCGGCGGGCATGGATGACCATGTTTTCGCCAATGGCCGTTGGCCTAATTTTACCCCGGGTTCGTGAAAGCAATGTCGTCCCCACGCGGTTTTCGAGCTCGGAAATGTGCAGGCTGACCGTCGGCGGTGACAAATGCAGTCGTTGAGCGGCTTCATTGAAAGAGCCCGTGTCGGCAATCGTTATCAGTGTGCGCAACTGGTCAAGGTTAATCTCACGCATCAATATACCTCAGAAAAACTGAATCTGACGTTAAGATAATTCAACTTTACCCGTACTTAAACCTGGCACAACATCAACGTCATGAAATTCTTTCAGGCACAGGACACGACAATGACCAACGTATTTATTGATGGTGAACAGGGCACGACAGGCCTGCAGATCCACGACCGGCTGCGCGACCGTTCCGACATTACCCTGGTGGCGCTGCCTGTCTCGCAACGCAAAGACGCGCGTCTGCGGGCGGAAATGCTGAACAACTGCGATATTGCCATCCTGTGCCTGCCCGATGACGCCGCACGTAATGCGGTGGCGATGGTGAAAAATCCTCATGTACGGGTTATCGATGCCAGCTCAGCCCATCGGGTGACACCCGGCTGGACATACGGTTTTCCTGAGATGAGTGCCGACCAGGCTGCGCGCATCAACGCATCAAAACGCATTACCAACCCCGGTTGTTACCCAACGGGGGCGATCGGTCTTCTGCTCCCGCTGGTTAACGCCGGGCTGCTGCCCGTCGATTATCCGCTGTCCATTCATGCGGTATCCGGCTATTCGGGCGGGGGAAGGGCGGGGATTGATCTGTTCGAAGGTGAAACGGCGGGTTCTGCGCCAGCATTTCAGGTCTATGGGTTGGGGCTGAAACATAAACATGTTCCGGAGATCGCGCGCTACGCGGGGCTCTCTGTGCCACCGGTCTTTATGCCTGCTTACGGCGCGTACCGTCAGGGGATTGTACTGAGCGTGCCATTACACCAACGTTTGCTCGCCAAAAACGCCAGTGCATCGGCAATACATACCTGCCTCGCGCAGCATTACGCCGACAGCAAACAGGTAAGAGTACTGGCACAGACGACGGCAGGTGATACAGATCGCATCAATCCCGAGCGGTTGAACGGGACCAATGATATGGAGCTGAGCGTATTTTCAAACCCTGAGAACGGACAAATATTGCTAACGGCGGTGTTCGATAACCTGGGCAAAGGTGCATCGGGCGCGGCCGTGCAAAACCTCAATCTGCTCATCGGTGCCAGCTAACACGCGGCCAGGGTGTCGGGCTTTTTCTCCCGGCACCGGCTGCCGTCTGGTCTGCACGCCTGATCATGAAGATGGCTCATGTTGTAATGAAATTAAGTCGCTTTCTCTCATCCGATAGCTCTGGCATAAATATTCAACATTAACTTATTGATAACATGAAAACTAGGAATGAGAAACCAGACCGTCTGGTAACTCAATGAATAAAGGGCGTTTTCATGGTAGAACCCAGGGTGCAAGATCGCGATGAATAAAGATTTCACATTTACTATTAAGGGCAGTCGCTTCGACGAAAATTATAACCCCTCTGAAAATACGCGTATTACGACTAACTTTGCCAATCTGGCCAGAGGCGAGAACCGTCAGGAAAACCTGCGCAACACGTTAGTGATGATCGACAATCGCTTCAATACTCTGGCGCATTGGGATAACCCTAAAAGCGACCGCTATTCTGTCGAACTTGAAATTATTTCCGCAGAAATGAATATTGGCACCGAGGGCAATGACATTGCGTTCCCGGCCATTGAAATATTGAAAACGCATATTGTTGATAAAAAAACCAACGAACGTATTGAGGGGATTGTCGGTAATAACTTCTCTTCTTACGTGCGAGATTATGACTTCAGCGTGTTGCTGTTAGATCACAATAAAGGCCAGACGCAGTTTAGCACTCCGCATGATTTTGGCGATTTACATGGCAATATCTTCAAACATTTCGTCAATTCCAGTGCCTACAAAGCGAACTTTAAAAAGTCACCGGTGATATGCCTCAGCGTGTCCAGCAAAGACGTCTATCAACGCACGGGCAATCAGCACCCTGTTCTGGGCATCGAATACCAGCCCAATGGCTCTTCGCTGACGGAGCAATATTTCAACAAAATGGGCCTGCAGGTTCGCTATTTCATGCCGCCAAACAGCGTGGCTCCGCTGGCCTTTTATTTCTCGGGGGATTTACTCCGTGATTACACCGACCTTGAGCTTATCAGCACCATCAGCACGATGGAGACGTTCCAGAAGATTTACCGACCTGAAATTTACAATGCGAACTCTGTCGCCGGTCAATATTACCAGCCAGACCTGAATCACCAGGATCATTCATTAACCAAAATTGTGTATGACCGGGAAGAGCGCAGCCAACTGGCGATTGAGCAGGGTAAATTTACGGAAGAGCATTTCATCAAACCCTATAAGAATATTCTTGAGCAATGGCCCGCTAGCTACGCTCTTTAATTAACCAGGAATTGAAAGGTCATTTATTATGAAAACATTGCTCCCTACATCAACCGCAGGCAGTTTGCCGAAACCGTCCTGGCTTGCAGAGCCGGAGAAACTGTGGTCGCCGTGGAAATTACAAAACGAAGAATTGGTTGAAGGGAAAAAAGATGCCCTGAGCTTGTCCCTGTATGACCAACTGCGGGCAGGAATTGATATTGTCAGCGATGGCGAACAAACGCGTCAGCACTTTGTCACGACCTTTATTGAACACCTCAGCGGCGTTGATTTTGAAAAACGTGAAACCGTTAAAATTCGCAATCGCTATGATGCGAGCGTCCCCACAGTGGTGAGTGCCGTTGAGCGCCAGAAACCGGTCTTTGTTGACGATGCCAAATTCTTACGTCAGTTGACCAAACAGCCGATTAAATGGGCGCTGCCTGGGCCGATGACGATGATCGATACGCTCTATGATGCGCACTACAAAAGCCGCGAAAAACTGGCCTGGGAATTCGCCAAAATCCTTAACCAGGAAGCCAAAGAGTTAGAAGCAGCGGGTGTCGATATTATCCAGTTTGATGAGCCGGCTTTTAACGTGTTCTTTGAAGAGGTGAACGACTGGGGTATTGCTGCCTTAGAACGCGCTATCGAAGGGCTGAAATGTGAGACAGCGGTACATATTTGCTACGGCTATGGCATTAAAGCCAATACCGACTGGAAAAAGACGCTGGGCTCTGAGTGGCGACAATACGAAGAAGCATTCCCGAAACTGCAGACATCGAATATCGATATCATCTCGCTGGAATGCCATAACTCGCGTGTCCCTATGGACCTGCTTGAACTGATTCGCGGTAAAAAAGTGATGGTTGGGGCAATTGATGTGGCAACCAATGCCATTGAGACACCGGAAGAGGTTGCCGCCACATTGCGCAAAGCCCTGCAGTTTGTCGCTGCCGATAAGCTCTATCCGTCAACCAACTGCGGCATGACGCCTTTATCGCGTCGGGTGGCTAACGGCAAGCTCAATGCGTTAAGCGCAGGCGCAGAGATTATCCGCAGAGAACTCACCGGTAAATAATGTCGCCAGCGCCTGGTGACTACAAATCAATCACCAGTTCCCCGGAGTGGCTGCGGGAACAGCATAGCGCGATATGCTGCGTACGGGCGCTTTTCTCTGCTGCCGACTGCACCGTATCGCGATGGTCGACAACGCCGTCAATAACCGGCGTGAGGCAGGCCCCGCAAATCCCCATCTCGCAGGAGAGCGGCACCGCAACGCCGTTATCCTGCAGTACCTGCGCGATGCTCTTGTTCGCCGGTACTGGCCATTTCTCCCCGCTGGAGGCCAGCGTAATGGTAAACGTTTCTTCATCCTGCGAGGCCGCGGCTGGGGGCACTGGCGCAAAAGCCTCGCTGTGGATATGCGTTTCCGGCCACCCTTTTTCTATTGCTGCCACTCTGACCGCTGCCATAAATCCCTCCGGGCCGCAGGTGTAGATCCGCTGCCCGTCGCCGGGTGCGGGAAGGGTGGTCGCCAGTGTCTGGCGCGGGCTGTTACCCTCGGCAGAACAGTGCACCACGCACGTCCCGAATTTGAGTGGCCGGGAGAGTTCGCGCAAAAACGCGGCGTCTTCCCGGCGTCTGACAAAATAGTGCAGCACAAACGGCGTGCCCGCGGCTTCCCGTTGCAACAGCATTGCATACAGCGGGGTAATGCCAATCCCGGCGGCCAGCAGCAGAACCGGGCCGTCGTCGTGCAGGGCAAACAGATTGCGCGGTGCGGAAATTAGCAGCGTCTGACCGGGGCGCAGCGTCTGATAGATATAGCGGGAACCGCCGCGTGATGCGCTTTCCTGCGCCACGCAGATAAGATAGCTCTCCGTTGTGCGCACTCCGGTCAGGGAATACTGGCGGATCAGGCCGCAGGGCAAGTGCACATCAATGTGCGCACCTGGCTCCCAGTCGGGCAGCGGTTCACCACTGGTGCTCACCAGACGCACGGACAGACTTTTGTCGCCCTGACACCACAGGCCATCAACCACCACGTTCAGCATCGCGTTCATGACGCACCTCATACCAGGAAAAACTCGCCAAAGCCCATTTTTTTCAGGCCACGGCGATAGGCTATCGAACTTCTGTCTGCCGGAATATGGGCTTCCAGCGTCAGATCCAGCGGCAGCCGTTCCGGGCGCTGTGTCTCCACCATCAGGCGGTCTTCTTCAAACACACGCAGGTTAAAGGCATGGACATCCTCGACGGGCACATGCAGATCGAAATTGCGTGCGATAGGCGCAAACATGCGCGTCACTCGGGAAGAGACTGGTGATGCGGCATTCATGATCACCAGCCGCGCCTCGCCGGGAAAATGGATCGTCAGCGTGGCGGTAAACGGCAGATGCATTTCGAAATGGCGTAGCCACTGAAAATCATCCGGCGCCCGGTATGGCGAACTCGCCGGATAGTTACCCACCGAACTCCAGTAGTCGGCGATAAAGCCGAACGTGGTTTCCTGCGGGTTGTAATTGGGGACCACCTGATTGCTGGCATCGGCAAAGGTCTCCGTGTGGATCCAGGCGAAGTGGGCAACATCCAGGAACCCTTCCACCTGCCGTCCGGCAAAACCGTTCACCTCAAACGCGGGGCAGTTGATCTGCTGAAAACCGGCGTCATCCCAGTGCGGCATGGTCGGCAGCGGCTGAGGGTTTTCCGCGTCAAACGCCAGGCATGTCCAAATCAGGCCATAGCGCTCTTCAATCGCATAGGTTAACAGGTTGAGCTTTGCCGGAACCGCCTGGTCAGGGCTGGAGGGAATGCGGTTGCAGCGTCCATCCTCTCCGAAACGCAGCCCGTGGTAGGGGCAGACGATGCCTTCGTCGTCGTGAAAACCGAGCGTCAGCGGCACGCCGCGATGCGGGCAGACATCGCGGGCAACCACGACCTGGCCTTTTACGCGATAAATCACCAGTTGTTCATCGAGCAGCGTAGCTTTCACTGGCGCGGCGCCAATGTCACAGGCGCGGGCAACCGGGTGCCAGCATTTTGCCAGACGCAGCCAGTCCTCCGGCTCGAAGGTGCAATGGGCGGGTGGGGTGGGGAGTGCTGTTTTCATGGTCTTCCTTCCTGCTCACGGAAAAGCAATTGTTTAATTGTTGTAACTTTATTGTTGTCATATTAGGGTGTGCACATCCATCGCCATTAATTCACTCCCCCGTTGCAAAAAAGTGTACAGGTGTTGCATGAGTCCATTTTCGCGTTTCGCACTTTATTTCGCCGAAGTTGCCCGCAGTGGCAGCCTGCGCCGCGCGGCTGAAAAACTACATATCTCCGCGTCGGCCATTAACCGACAGATTTTGCAGGCGGAGGAAGAGTTCGGTACGCCGCTGTTTGAACGTCTGCCGGAAGGGTTGCGGATGACCACGGCGGGAGAGTTGCTTTACGACAACCTGTTGCGCTGGCAAAAAGAGTTTCAGCTTACCCGGCAGAAATTTGACGAGCTGCAGGGGCTAAAGCGTGGCACGGTCAGCGTGGGGATGGTGCAGGCGCTGGCAGAGGGGAGTTTTGCCAGCGCGCTGGCCGATATTATCAGCGGGCAGCCGTGGCTGGAGTTGATGTTGCAGGTGGCAGACAGTCATACCGTCAGCCAGAAAGTGCGGCAGGCGGATCTCGACTTTGGCTTAATCCTTGACCCGGAAGGTCAGGCTGGGCTGAACGTG
Organism: Phytobacter sp. V69; assembly: GCF_965644215.1. NCBI lineage: Bacteria > Pseudomonadati > Pseudomonadota > Gammaproteobacteria > Enterobacterales > Enterobacteriaceae > Phytobacter > Phytobacter sp. V69. The sequence continues at coordinate 6,257 of NZ_CBFFRL010000120.1, read as the reverse complement.
CTGGCGTTTGCTGAGCTGGAGATGGGCGTGGTGATGCGCACGGATCATGAAATGGCAACAGCATCGGCGTTGTCGCTGGGGGCGTTGAGCGAGGCGCGGCATATTCTGCCCGGCGCACCGCTAATTGTGCATGAGCGTGTCGCGATGCTGTATCGGCACTACGATCTGGCCCCGGCGAACACTATCAACTGCAACGATATCCGGCTTATCAAATCGCTGGTGCTCAGGGGGAGTGGCGTTGCAGTGCTGAGTTTGCTGGATGTGCTGGACGAGGTGAAAAACGGGCAACTGGCCTTTGTGCCGCTGCGTAACAAGCTGCTGCGTCCACTGACTCTGGCGCTGTGCACCGCGCCATCACGCCAGCTTTCCCGCCCGGCGCAGATGGTCATCCAGAAACTGACCGCCGTGATGGAAGAGATACAGGCTCTGCACCCGCCATTGAGCTGATTCCCCCGGTGGCGCTGCGCTAACCGGGGCTACGGTCAGCGGACAGGTAGCCCGGACAAGGCGCATCGCGCCGCCTCCGGGAGTGTGTGCGGTGCATCGATGACGGTTATCACCACCTATTACCCTAACGGCCCGCCCTGAATGGTATCGCACAGGCCGTTGATAATGCGCTCGCCGGTCTCTTCTTTGAGCTCCTGATACCAGGCCTGCGTCAACGCCATGTCCTTGCCGTGGGTGACATCGCAGCGTTTACGCGCCTTGAGCACCAGATCGCGCACCCGGTTGCAGCGCTGTGTTTCATACTCCCGCAGCGCACTTTCAATGGCGGTCTGTGTGCGGAAAATCTCCCCCAGCACTACCGCATCTTCCATTGCCGCGCAGCCGCCCTGACCGATATCCGGCGTGGTGCTGTGCCCGGCATCGCCCAGCAGCGCCACTTTGCCTCGTACCAGTCTGTCGAACGGCTCAATATCATGGATCTCGATACGGTTGGTGGTCTGCGGGTCAAGTGCGGCGATCAGCCGCTGAACTGGCGGGGCCCAGCCGCGGAAATAGCGCGTCAGATCGTCGCGCAGCGTCGTGCGATCCTCGGCAAGTCCGGCAGGCAAGGGCACATCAAAGAAAAAGTAGAAACGCCCGTCGGAGACAGGCATCAGCGACACCCGTTTGCCTTCGCCGACAAAGGTTGTCCACTGCTCGGCCGGGGCAATCGCTTCGTCGATCTTCACCAGACCATTCCAGTTGACGTAACCGGCGTAACGGCGTTCCGGCGTGTAACCCAGCACGTAAGGGCGCAGCGCGGAATGACTGCCGTCGGCGGCAATCAGAACATCGCCGTGCGCCGTGGTGCCATCGGTGAACCACGCGGTCACGCCATCGGCATGCTCTTCCACCCCGCTGACCCGTTTACCAAACTGCACGTTCTCGCGGCCCCAGTAGTTCAGCATTTCACGCTGCAACTCCGCGCGCGAAACCGGGCACGGGCGGCCGCCAACCCGCTCGACCAGCGGCGCAAGGCTAAACTGCGTCAGGGTTTCCCCCTGACGGTAATCCTTATAGGCCAGAGTGCGCATCGGTCCACCGTAGGTCTCAATCAACTCTCCCATCCCCAGATGGTTCATGCACTTCACGCCGTTGGGCCAGATGGAAATCGCCGCGCCGACCGGTTTAATCTCTTTGACGGCTTCAAAGACCTCACACGCAATCCCTGCATTTTTTAACGCCACGGCAGCGCTCAGACCGCCAATACCTGCGCCAATCACCAGTGCTTTCATTCTGCTCTCCTTTTACATACGTGTAATAGGTTCAGCAATTTGCGTACCAGGATGCGCACAGGAGCAAGCGCGGGGGATAAGCGGGCAATGCACCGCTATGTTGCACCATTGTTGTGCATATTTGCATTAGCGTTGCCTTTTTGTGAATCAAAAATTTCTTAATTTGAGTATGAGAGTCTAAAGTTTCAGTGTACTGGCGGAGATTGTCGACCCTAGCCTGCTTTGTGCATCACGCCGTTGACGCTAATTGACAACAGGATGCAACGCCATGTCGGATGAAAAAAACATCGAGTTATTGTACGGGCTGGAACAACGGATCCCTCCGCTACCGGCTTTTTTCAGCGCGTTACAGCATGTGCTGGCCGGATTGGTCGGGATCATCACGCCACCGCTGATCATTGGCGCGACGCTGGGGCTGGGCGAGTGGATGCCGTATCTGATCAGCATGTCGTTGTTGGCATCCGGCATTGGTACCTTTTTACAATCCAACCGCGTGTGGGGTGTGGGAGCCGGGATGATCTGTATGCAGGGCACCAGCTTTGCTTTTCTTGGTGTGGCCATCGCAGGCGGAATGTGGGTGAAGGGACAGGGCGGCACGGCGCAGGATGTGATGGCGATGCTGTTTGGCGTGAATGTCGTGGCCGCGTTGGTGCCGATTATTGTCAGCCGCTTTATTGAACAACTCAAACGCATCTTTACGCCCATCATCACCGGCAGCGTGATTGCCCTGATTGGCATCAGCCTGATTAAAGTCAGCGTAAATAACTGGTGCGGTGGGGTGCAGGCGAAAGATTTTGGCAGCATGAGCAACATCGCCCTGGGAGCGGGTACGCTGGCGGTGATTGTGTTACTGAGTTGCGCGAAAAACCGCTGGCTTCGCCTCTCTTCCGTGGTGGTCGGTATTGCGGTTGGCTGTATTGCAGCGGCACTGGTCGGTAAGTTTCATTTCAGCGGCCTGGGCGATACCTGGTTCCGCCTGCCGTCGCTGTTCCCGTTTGGTTTCCAGTTCAACGGCGCTATTTTCCTGCCCGTTGCGCTGGTGTCGCTGGTCTGTATTCTGGAGGCCGTGGGCGATCTCACTGCCAACTGTCTGATCTCACACCAGCGCATTGATGACAGCGCCTTTCGCTCCCGGCTGAAAGGCGGCATCCTCGCTGATGGTATCAGCTGTATGATCGCGGCGATGCTGTGTGCCTTTCCCAATACCACCTTTGCGCAAAACAATGGCGTCATCCAGATGACCGGCGTCGCCAGCCGCTTTGTTGGGCGCTATATCGGTGTGATCCTGGTTCTGCTGGGCCTGTTCCCGCCGTTTGGTGAAGTGTTGCGCCAGATTCCGCTTCCGGTGCTGGGTGGGGCCACCATGGTGATGTTTGGCTGCGTGGTGGCTGCAGGCATCCGCATCATTACCCAGAACCCGTTAACCCGCCGCGACATGATGATTGTCGGACTGGCGTTCGGTTTCGGCATGGGCGTTGAAGCCGTTCCGGCATTTCTCGCCCATTTCCCGGCGATTATCGGTAATCTGTTTGGCTCAGCGGCAACCTGCGGTGGTTTAGTGGCGATTGTGCTGAATCTTATCATTCCGGAAGAAAAACCGGCAATTTCGCCAGATGCAAGGGGTAGCGATGATCGCGCTGAATCACTTTAATCAGCTGGACCGCGAGGATGCGATGGCGCTGTTACAGCCCTGCGTGGCGCTCCCCGACTGGACGGCGGCGCTGGTTGCCGCACGTCCGTATACCACGCTTGCGGCGTTACACCACAGCGCGCGGGCGCTGGCCGAATCCTGGGGCAGCGCCGAGCTGGAGCAGGCGCTGAGCGCGCATCCGCGCATTGGTGAAAAACCAGCGGGTGAGCAGGCGCATGCCGCGTTATCACTTCAGGAGCAGTCGGCGGTTAATGGGCAGGACTCGCAGTTGACAGAGGCGCTGCGGCTGGGGAACGCGGCGTATGAAGCGCGTTTTGGCCGGGTCTTTTTGATCCGCGCTAAAGGGCGCAGCGGGGAAGCGATCTTACAGGCGCTTGAGCAGCGCCTCACCCACAGCGATGCCGAAGAGATAACGGTGGCGCTGGAACAGTTACGGGAAATCACTTTATTACGACTGGCAGGAGCGATTGGCGAATGAGTAGCCTCAGTACACATATTCTTGATATTTCAACTGGCAAACCCGCCCCTGGCGTGACGGTGTTTCTGGCGTGCGATGAGCTGGTGCTGGCCCAGGGCATTACCGACGATAACGGGCGGATTGGTGCATTTCCCGTACCGCTGACGCCGGGGCAATATCGGCTGGTGGCGCAGACGGGCGAATGGTTTGCAAAGCAGGGCGTGGCGACGCTGTTTCCCTGTGTGCAAATTGATTTTGTGATTGCAGATGAGGCCGAGGAGCATTTCCATCTGCCGTTTTTGATCGCTCCCGGCGGTTGGTCAACCTATCGCGGGAGCTGATTGGCGTTGTGATCCCCCCGGTGTCGCTGCGCTAACCGCGGCTACGGGTTTATCGCCGTTTGTGGCCAGGGGAAATCCTCCGCGAGTGATTCCCCGGTGTCGCTGTGCTAACCGGGGCTACAGGTTTACCGCCGTTTGTGGCCGGGGGGAAATCCTCCGCGGGTGATTCCCCGGTGTCGCTGCGCTAACCGGGGCTATGGGTTTACCGCCGTTTGTGGCCGGGGGGAAATCCTCCGCGGGTGATTCCCCGGTGGCGCTGTGCTAACCGGGGCTACGGGTTTATCGCCGTTTGTGGCTGGGGGGAATCTTCTGCGGCTGATTCCCCGGTGGCGCTGCGCTAACCGGGGCTACAGATGTAGCCCGGGTAAGGCGCTTGCGCCGCCACCCGGGAAAGGGATTACTCTTCTGCCGCATTCCCCCACGCGCACTGGCCGTTAATCCACGTCTCGCTGATATTGCGGTCATCGCCGAGGGTCATCAGCACAAAAAGTTGTTCGTAGATATCCTTACAGCGCGTGTTGCGCAGTCGCTGCAACGGCGTGACGGCCGGGTCGATGACCACAAAATCGGCCTCTTTCCCGACCGCAAAATTGCCGATCTTATCGTCCAGGCGCAGGGCATTTGCGCCGCCAAGAGTCGCGTGGTAAAACGCTTCGCTGGCGCGCAGGCGATAGCTTTGCAACTGGCCCACTTTATAGGCCTCACCCAGGGTGCGCAGCATACTGAAAGTAGTGCCTGCCCCGACATCCGTGCCAATCCCCATGCGGACCTTGTGCTGCCAGCAGGCGGGCAGGCGGAACAGTCCGCTGCCAAGGAACAGATTCGAGGTCGGGCAAAACGCCACCGCAGAGCCGGTATCGTGCAGGCACTGCCATTCCTCATCGTGCAGATGGATACCGTGAGCAAAGACGCTACGCTCGCCGGTCAATCCATAGTGGTGGTAAACATCCAGATAACGCGCATGCTCCGGCCAGAGATCGTTCACCCACGCCACTTCATTGGGGTTTTCACTTAAATGTGTCTGCAGCCAGGTGTGGGGAAATTCCTCGCGCAAGCGGCGCACCGCATCGAGCAACTCCGGCGTGGAGGTGGGCGCAAAGCGTGGCGTAATGGCGTAACCCAGCCGCCCCTGATGCTGCCAGCGCTGGATCAGCTCGCGGGTTTGCTGGTAGCTCTGCCCGGCGGTCTCGCTCAGGTAATCCGGCGCATGGCGATCCATCATCACTTTGCCGGCAATCAGGCGCATATTAAGGCGCAGCGCTTCGCTAAACAGGGCGTTGACCGACTCAGGATGTAATGTACAGAACACCAGTGCGGTGGTGGTGCCGTGGCTCAGTAACTGATTAAGGAAGAATTCGGCAATCTCGCTGGCGTAGGCTTCATCGGAAAACTGGCTCTCCACCGGAAAGGTATAGGTGGTCAGCCACTCCAGCAACTGCTCGCCAAACGCGCCGATCATCTCGGTTTGCGGGTAGTGTACGTGGGCATCAATAAAACCGGGGAGCAGCAGCTTGCCGCGCCGGTCGGTGTAGTCTTTGTGTGCATCCAGATGTTGCTCTCCCTCCCGCCATGTCATTCTCGCCTGTATTTGTCCGTCGCGAATAAACAGCAGCCCGTCTTCAATGTAACGCGCATTAAGGGCGATATCGTCTGCGTTATCGCAGACCCTGGCAATGTCAAACAGCGCGCCGCGGATGGCGACATGGTAGTCAATCATCTTTCCTGCCTTCATTGTTTCCGTACTGGGTGAAGGACTAATGCAAGATGAGTGCCAGCGTAGGGGCGGCGATCTTCGTTTTACAGGCCGTGCGAGCGCAAAGCGAGTTTGATTTTTTTTACTTACTCATTTGCACCGGGAAGAGAATTTCTCAAATTTTCGATACATCCAGCCCGGCAGCTTTTAAGCGGTTTACGATTTTAATCATTTTACTGACGACCGTCCTGAAAGACTGATTGACTCCAATTCGGTCGCAAACCACGTCACTGGGTATATCCTTTAACTCATCAGCATACTTAGATAGTGTCGTCACGAGGATAAAAATCATTGATAATAGGGCCTTCTAATCAGAAGGCCCTATTATCATGAC